>CAVFIY010000007.1:0-23080 GCA_963622435.1 Bacteroides uniformis
TGGTCAAACGGTTTGTTCCAAACCGCCGCGGGTGAGGACACCCACGCCCCCAGGCGGGCGGATGTGCTACTGATTTCTAGATTTCTAGATTGGCTAGATATTCTAGATTGGCTAGATGTTCTAGAGAGGCTAGATAGGCTAGACATTCTAGATAGACTAGATATTCTAGATTGGCTAGTTGTTCTAGTTAATCTAGTTAATCTAGTTGATCTAGTTGAACTAGGGCATCTAGTTAATTCGAGGCAAAGGTACAACTATTTTTGGGAATATGGAATAAAATGCGTAACTTTGCGCCCAAAATGAAAAAGATATATCTCCTTTGCCGCTGTTAGGTAATATATATCCTATGCTGCTATTACCTCCTATGCCGCTGCGCGGTGATATACTATTCCGCCTAACGGTGATATATCTCCTATGTCACATGGCGGGAACATATATCTCCTATGCCGCTGCGCGGCAAGAGAAATAAAAGAAATAAAAGAAAAAGAACAGAAGAAACACTGTGATATAGAAGATAAGTCTTGATACATTCCTAACTTATACGAAAAAGAACTCTTGATACATTTCCTTTTATGCGAAAGATAATTGTTATTATATTGCTATGCTGGGGCGGCATGGTGAGTAGCGTGTTGAGTGGTACAGAGAGTGGGATGATGAGTGCGAGGGCGGAGGATGTGGTATATCTGACCACGGAGGAGTTCCGCTCGCGGGTGTTCGACTACTCCACGCAAAAAGACTGGCACTACCAAGGCAGTAAGCCCTGTGTGATTGACTTCTACGCCACCTGGTGTGGTCCATGCAAGCGGCTTGCACCTATAATGGACGAACTGAGCCAGCAATACTGCGACCAAGTGGTGTTCTACAAAGTGGATATTGAGAAAGAACGGGAATTGGCTTACCTCTTCGGCATCTCGTCCATTCCGCAAGTACTATACATCCCTGTTACAGGGCAGCCCGTGCTGAGCAAAGGTCTTGCTCCCAAAGAAGAAATAATCCGTATCATCGACTCTGTTCTGCTCGGCAAGTAATGTTCCCTCTCTTTGCTTCTATCCTGCTCTCGGCTAACCTGCTGACGAGCGCCCCCACGCTCCGACAAGCGAATGTCGGCGTACTGATACAGAACCTGACTACGGGCGAAGTGGTGGACTCCTACCGCTCGGATGCCGTAATCCCACCCGCTTCGGTAATGAAACTACTCACCACGGGGGCTGCCCTGGAAACATTCGGGGCGGATTACCGCTTCGAGACCACGCTTGAATACACGGGGGAGATTACCCACGGCGTACTGACGGGCGACCTATACATACACGGCAGCGGCGACCCCTCCCTGGGCGACGGGCGGCAAACCTTTCTCGCCCAATGGGTACGGGCTATACAACAAGCGGGCATACGGCGTATAGAGGGGCGGATAATCGCCGATATGACCCTCTTCGACGGCGACGCGATTAACCCCTCGTGGCTGTGGGAAGATGCGGCGAACTACTACGCCCCGGGGATATTCGGTATCAACTACATGGGGAACTCGCTCAATATCGTCCTGCGCAGCGGGGCAGTGGGGACGCAAGCGGAGGTACTGAAGACCGAACCTGCCTACCCCGACCTGCAGATAATCAACCGCATACGCTGCACCACGATAACTTACGACGGGGCATTCGTACACGGGCTGCCGTACAGCCAAGAACGATACCTGACGGGGTGTATACCGAGCAACTTAGGAACCTTCGGGGTACGGAGCGACCTACCCAACCCCGGGCTGCTGCTGGCACAACACCTACACGCACGACTGGGGGCGGCGGGCATACAGATAGCCAATCCGCCGACCTACGATGCGGATTACAACCCCCTGCTGCCCGCACGGAGAGTACTCTACACGCACTACTCGAAGCCGCTCGCCGACCTGGTACAAGAGGCGAACACGAACAGCAATAACCTCTACGCCGAGTCGCTCTTCCGCTGCCTGGGGCTGCTCTACGCCACGCCCGGCACGGTGCATAACTCCTGCGAGGTACTGCGAGAGTTCTGGCGCAGGCGAGGGATAGACATCTCGGGGGCTATCATCAAAGACGGTTGCGGGCTGGCACCGCAAGATGCCGTCAGTGCCGCCACCTGGGTACAGGTACTGACTTACATGCAGCGGAGCAAGAGCCGAGAGGCGTGGTGGCAGTCGCTACCCGTGAGCGGGAAGACGGGGACACTGCGGGGCTTCCTGCACGGGACTGCTCTCGAAGGGCGGGTACACGCCAAGAGCGGCACTATAGGCGGGACGAAGAACTTCGCAGGGTACATCGAACTGCCCAACGGCGAACGGTGGGCGTTCTGCATACTCGTAAACAGCGCAAACTGCAAAGCACGCACCATTCAACCTATCATAGAGAAGTATCTATTAGATGTATATAGAGCGCACACATAGTACGAATACCCTCATGCGGCAACTGCTGCAGGGAGAACACACGCGGGAGACTGCCCTCGTGCGCCCCTGTCTTGACCGAATAATCCCCATCATCCATGCGGGTTATCAGACTGCCGGGCGGGGGCAAGCGGGGAACGGCTGGGAGAGTAAGGCGGAAGAGAACCTGCTCTTCTCCTACGCACTGCGCACACCGAAAGTTGCTCCCGAAGCACAGTTTGTACTGTCGGAAGTGGCATCGTGGGTACTGCACTACACAGTGTGCGAGTACCTGCCCAAGGAGTTGCGCCCGAGGCTGACTATCAAATGGGCGAACGACCTCTATTTCGACGACCGAAAGTTGGCGGGCATACTCGTGGAGAACTGCCTGCAGGGGAGGGAGATAGCCTACTCTATTGCGGGCATCGGGCTGAATGTGAATCAGACCCAATGGGAGGGGAATGCACCCAACCCCGTATCGCTGCAGATGATACTAGACGAGCCGCTCGACCCGCACGACATCATGGCACGCTTCCAACTGTATATCAATCGGTTCGCTCTTGAGCCACTCGACGAACAGGTATGGCACGAGCGGTACTGCAGTGTACTCTACCGTCGCACGGGCTTCCACCCGTACATCGAACGAGAAGTCAGCACCGAGCCGACCAACATCGCCCGTACAGAGGATAGCCCGCAAGGGGTGTTCCTCGCTGAATATGCAGGCATTACGCCAACGGGCGAACTCGTACTCCGCACCGAAAGCGGAGAGATAAGACAATACCACTTCAAGCAAATACGCTTTGTACTATGAAGACACATCCTTTTGCATATGGGTTGGCACTGTGCCTGGCGGTAGTCGGGTGTACGCAACACCTCCCCTCCGAAGAGCCTACGCCGACGGACAGTATCCCCGGCAAGCAGGACACTATCCCTACGCCACAGCCCGAGGACACAACGGCGTTAGACCCCTCGAAACGCAACTACGCCTACCTCTTCGACCTCACGAGCCTGCCCGAAATCACACTGACACTGACAGAGAAAGACTGGAACGAGTACTTGAGTAACTTCGACCAATGGCAGAACAACCGCCTCTATGTGCCTGCGCAATTCACATTCAGCAAAGGCGGACATACTTACAAGCGGGACAGCGTCGGTCTTCGTCCGAGAGGGAACACCTCGCGTGTCCGCCCCGAAGGGAACAACGGGGAGGTACACCGCAACGGCGCACAATGGCACCATGCACACTTCGGGGTAAAGTTCACGGAGTACGAGTCGGGGGAACGCTTCTTCGGTTGCGACCGTGTTATCCTCAAATGGCACAAGGAAGACCCGATGTACTGCCGCGAGATATACTGCTACGACCTCTTTCACCGCTTCGGCGTGTGGAGTGCGCCATACGCTTCGTACTGCCGCTTATCCGTTTATATTCAGGGAGATACGAAGCCCGTCTATATGGGAGTATATGCGATGATAGAGAACCCGCGTAAGGGATGGCTCGACAGTCGTCTGAAGGCGGGGTATATACCCGATAAGAAGGGGAATATGTGGAAGGCATCGTACGGCGCAGACCTGAGCAACACAGACCGTTCACGCATGGGGCTGTCGGACGACTACGGGCTTGTAAATCCCGTGTATGACCTGAAAACTAATAAGGAAGAACTCACTACCGCCCAACAGGAGTTGGCGGATTTCATCAACGGGATGACACCGCTCAAGTCGGGGAGTGAGGAGTTAAAAGCCTGGCTCGAAGAGCATGTGGATATAGACCTCTTCCTGCGCGCTTATGCAGTGAATGTAATGGTCGGGATGTGGGATGATTACTGGATTAACCAGAACAACTACTTCTTCTATTTCGACTCGCAGCACCGTTTCTACTTCATTCCGTTTGACTACGACAACACCCTCGGGACGGGAGGCTTGGGTATCAATCCCGGCACGCAAGACATGCTGCATTGGGGCTCGCCGGAGGGCGACCGAATACTGATGCGGAAGGTGATGTCTGTCCCTGCATTCCAGGCACAATACAAGGCGTATATCAGCGAGTTGGCGGCATCGGATGACCTCTTCGGCACTGCGGGTAGTCAGGCGCGTATTCGACAGTGGCAGAGCCTCATACGGTCGTATGTGGACAACGACACGGGAGAAGACACACAGATTTACGATGCGCCTGCCTCGTGGGGTTCACACCCGCTTTACCGTCTGCTGACAGGGGGCGTAGGCGATGGGCAGAATAGCGAAGCGAACTTTTTTGAGACCAAAATCAATTCCATTTACTGGTAATTAACAATGCACAATGCTAAATGCACAATGCAGTGAGTAGGCGTAGTGGACTCGACACAGCACAGTCAACCGGTTTGTTCCAAACCGTCGCGGGTGAGGTGAAGCGGAGGACAGGTGTGTGCGCAGCACACACTGAGTGTCCGAAGCGAGCGAAGCCTAGTAGGCTGAGCAAGAATTCCTTAGTCCACAACCCACGCCCCCAGGCTGCCGGATGTGATACCCATGTTTATTTTATCGCAACAGTTGTAATCTATAGCCGTTCTTTTATTCTCTTGTAATCTATTTGCAATCCTATCGTAATCTTTCTTTTATTCTATTGTAATCACTAAATAACTATCTGATATGCAATCCATTATCATTACAGGTGGTGCCGGATTTATCGGCAGCCATGTCGTTCGACTCTTCGTCACGAAGTACCCCGACTACCGCATTATCAATGTGGACAAACTCACCTACGCAGGCAACCTCGCCAACCTGAAAGACATTGAAAATCAGCCAAATTACCGTTTCGTTAGGGCTGACATCTGCGACTTCGATACGATCTATGCCCTCATGCAGGAGGAGCATGTTACGGGGGTTATACACCTCGCTGCGGAAAGTCATGTCGATCGCTCGATAAAAGACCCGTTCACTTTCGCTCGCACGAATGTACTCGGGACACTCTCTATGCTCCAAGCGGCGAAACTCTACTGGGAGTCGATGCCCGAGAAATACGAAGGCAAGCGTTTCTATCATATCTCCACTGACGAGGTCTATGGTGCGCTGCAATTGACACATCCTGAGGGACTTCCGTCCCCGTTCAGCACTGTTGCGTCATCCTCGGAGAACCACTTTGCTTACGGCGAGGAGTTCTTTACGGAGACCACCAAATACAATCCGCACAGCCCGTATTCCGCCTCCAAGGCGTCGTCCGACCACTTCGTTCGGGCATTCCACGACACTTACGGGACGCCTACTATTGTCACCAACTGCTCGAACAACTATGGTCCTTACCAATTCCCCGAGAAACTTATTCCGCTCTTTATCAACAACATACGCCACCGCAAACCGCTGCCTGTATATGGTAAGGGGGAGAATGTACGCGATTGGCTGTATGTGGAGGACCATGCGCGGGCGATTGACCTAATCTTCCACAAAGGTACGATTGCGGAGACTTACAATATCGGCGGGTTCAACGAGTGGAAGAACATCGATATTATTAAGGTGCTTATTAAGACCACCGACCGCCTCTTGGGGCGTAAGGAAGGGGAAGACCTCGACCTCATCACTTATGTGACCGACCGTGCGGGGCATGACCTACGGTACGCTATTGACTCGCGCAAGTTGCAACGCGAACTCGGGTGGGAGCCGTCGCTGCAGTTCGAAGAGGGTATTGAGAAGACCGTGCGGTGGTACCTCGACCACCAGGATTGGCTGGATAACATCACCTCCGGCGACTACGAGAAGTACTACGACGAGATGTACAAGAACCGATAGAAGACTGATTGAAGATAGGCAAAGGCTTGTGACACACGGTGTTGCAAGCCTTTTTTGTGTCGGGAGGGGGTAGTGAAAGGTGGCATAAAAGTCTTATACGAACAGGTTTATCTACCGTGTATCTACCGTGTATCAACCGTGTATCTACCGTGTATCAACCGTGATGGTAGGGGGATATGCCGCTGATTGGCGGCTGAGGAGACCTCTCCAAGAGCCTCCGGAGGAGGGGGTGTGGGTGGAATGGGGCGAATTAGTCTAATGGGTCTAATTAGTCTAATGGGGCGAAGCGGAGGGCAATGCACAATGCATAATGCACAATGGGGAATGCATAATCTTTCGAATATGCATACTTAAGTTATCAAAAAGCCCATAAAACAGGTCTTTTTATTCCAATAAGGCAGAAAAATTTGCATATATCAAAGAAAAGCAGTACTTTTGCGCCGTTTTTGCGAAATAGGCAAACACCAGACAGGGGTGTCGGCAAAGCCTATAGGTGTTCCGTAGGTAAACAAAGGAGGATACTCTATAAGACAGGCAAAGCCCGGGTGGACGCTCGGCACAGTATAGTCAAACGGCTCTGACGAGCCGCCGCGGGTGAGGTGAAGCGGAGGACAGTTGTGCGCAGCACATTGAGTGTCCGCAGCAAGCGAAACCCAGTGGGTTGAGCAAGAATTCCTTAGTCCACAACCCACGCCCCCAGGCTGCCGGATGTGCTAATCCTTAATGAGTTGATACACAAAGACTATGCGGGATAATCATCGCCAGCCAAGGTGGATGTACTAATCCTTAACGAGTTGATAAACAAAGACTATGCGGGATAATCATCGCCGGCCAAGGTGGATGTGCTAATCCTTAACGAGTTGATAAACAAAGACTTTATAGGCAGTAGCGAGAACTCTGTAGGAGAACGGACATCATAATAAAAGAACATCATAAGCAGATAACTAATAAGCAATAACTAAATAAGCAATAACTAAAACTTTATAAGTATGACTAAGCAAGAAATCGAATCGAAAGTAAAGGCAATCATCGTGGATAAATTGGGCGTTGAAGAGAGCCAAGTTACCAACTCGGCAAACTTCCAGACCGACCTCAATGCCGATTCTTTGGACACTGTTGAACTCATCATGGAGTTCGAGAAAGAGTTCAAAATCTCTATCCCCGACGAGGATACCCAGAAGATTACGACCGTAGGTGATGCTGTTGACTATGTAGCCGGTCAGTTGTCATAAGTTGCATTTCTTTCAGTAACACAATCATTTACGAGCGTACGGGAACACTGTAGGCTCGTAAACTATATATAGGAATGGAGTTAAAACGAGTGGTTATTACCGGGTTGGGCGCACTGACGCCTATCGGCAATACCGTACCCGAATATTGGGACGCACTGATACACGGGAAAAGCGGGGTGGCAAACATCACCCAATTCGACGCAAGCCGCTGCAAGACCCGCTTTGCCGCCGAGGTGAAGGGCTTCGACCCCTCGCCGCTCTTCGACCGCAAAGAGATACGCAAGTACGACCGATACGCTCTCTTCTCAATGTGGGTGGCGAAAGAAGCCGCAGCCGACGCAGGTTTTCTCTTCGATGAGGAGGATTTAGACCGCTTCGGTGTGGTCTGGGGAAGCGGTATGGGCGGACTGAAAACCTTTGAGAATGAGTGGGGTGAGTTCGCTCGCGGCGACGGGACTCCGTATTTCAACCCGTTCTACATCCCCAAAGTCATCCCCAGCATTGCCGCAGGGAACATCTCGCTGCTGTTAGGTCTGCGCGGGCAGAGTTACGCGGTATCTTCCGCCTGCTCGTCCTCCTCGCACGCCATCGCCACGGCGTTCGACCAGATACGCCTCGGGCATGCGACGGTACTCTTCACGGGAGGGGCAGACGCGGACATAACTTACTCAGGCATAGGCGGTTTCAACGCCATGCACGCCCTCTCGACACGCAACGATTCCCCCGAAACGGCATGCAGACCGTTCTCCTCCTCGCGCGACGGGTTCGTCCTAGGCGAGGGTGCGGGCTGCCTGGTACTCGAAGAACTCGAACACGCCAAGGCACGAGGGGCGAAGATATACGCCGAGATAGTGGGCGAGGGAATGACCTCCGATGCGTACCACATCACCGCGCCCGACCCCGATGGCAACGGCGCACGGCGTGTGATGCAGGCTGCCATAGACGACGCCGGCATACGCCCCGAAGAGGTGGATTACATCAACGCTCACGGCACTTCGACCCCGCTGGGCGACATCGCCGAACTGAAAGCCATCGGGGCGGTCTTCGGCGAACATGTGCGCAGCCTCAATATCGACTCCACCAAGTCCATGACGGGGCATCTGGTCGGGGCGACGGGGGCTGCGGAGGCGATTGCGACCATCCTGGCACTACACCACGGCATCGTGCCGCCCACTATCAACCACGCGCCCGAGGACGAAGACCCGAACATCGACTACAGTTGGAACTACACCTTCAACGAGGCACAGAAACGCCCGCTGCGCTATGCGCTGAGCAACACTTTCGGCTTCGGCGGACACAACGCCAGCCTGCTTTTTAAGCGGTGGGAGGAGTAGGTCGTTGAGGGGGACGCGGATTCAGTTATCATAGTGGACTCGGCACAGTATAGTCAACCGGCTCTGGAGAGCCGCCGCGGGTGAGGACACCCACGCCCCCAGGCGGGCAGATGTGCATAGTATAACGAGATTTTTCACTAGCCCCTGCACAGCACATTGAGTACTCAACGGGATTTTCACTAGCCCCTGCACAGTGGAAAAAGGAATATATAACAAACAGAATGACAGTGCGATGCGGGTGTCGATAATCAGCCGCCGCAGTCGCCTATCAGATACTAACAATCCAAATTAACTACAGGTATTTGTCGTATGATTACAACAAAAATCGGTGAGAACGCCGGACTTATCTGGACTGCACTGCAAGGCGGTGCGCTCACCACAAAGGCTTTGAAAAAGGCTACCAAACTGAAAGAAGCAGAGTTGAACCTCGCACTCGGTTGGTTGGCTCGTGAGGGTAAAATCACCTTCACCGTAGAAGACGCAGACACGATTATTGCCCTGCAATAATTGATTACTCACCGAGAGATTTGGCTCATTCACAACAAGTTATGAGCCTGCTCTCCGTATCAGGTACAAAAATATGGTAGTTGCGATAGTAGGTGCCTCCGGTGCCGTTGGACAAGAATTGCTCAAAGTGCTCGCTGAGCGCCACTTTCCTATTACCGAACTTCGATTATTCGGTTCCTCCCGCAGTGCAGGAACCGAATATCTTTTTCTCGGGCAGCCCCATCGGGTACAACTGCTCGAACATGGCGACGCCTTTCGGGGCGTGGATATTGCCTTTGCCTCGGCGGGAGCGTCGGTCTCGAAAGAGTACGCAGAGGACATCACCCGCTACGGGGCAGTGCTGATAGACAACTCGTCGGCGTTCCGCATGGACACGGATGTGCCGTTGGTCGTCCCCGAAGTGAACGCTGCCGATGCACTTTCGCACCCGCGCAACATCATCGCCAACCCCAACTGCACCACGATTCAAATGGTGGTCGCCCTACAGGCTATCGCGGCGTTGAGTCCAATTCGGCGTGTGCATGTCGCCACCTATCAGGCTGCCAGCGGCGCAGGCGCACAGGCCATGGCGGAACTCGAGACGCAGTACAGAGAGGTGCTGAACGGGCAGCCCGCCACAGTAAGCAAGTTCCCTTACCAACTGGCATTCAACATGATACCCCAAGTCGATGTATTCACCGACAACAATTATACAAAGGAGGAGATGAAGATGTACAACGAGACGCGCAAGATAATGCACGCCGACATCCTCGTGTCCGCCACCTGCGTGCGCGTGCCGTCGCTGCGTGCGCACTCCGAGTGCGTATGGGTGGAGACCGAGCAACCCGTCTCCGCCGAAGATGCCAAGCAGGCATTCGCGCACGCCGAGGGGTGTGTGCTGCTAGACGACCCGCAACACAAGACCTACCCTATGCCCCTCTTCTTGAGCGGGCGAGACGAGGTATTCATCGGGCGGGTACGCCAAGACCTCAGCAACCCTAACGGACTGACTTTCTGGTGCGTAAGCGACCAAATACGCAAAGGTGCCGCCCTCAATGCGGTGCAGATTGCGGAGTATCTGCTCGCCCATAAATAACCCTTTTTCTCGTGCAAAACACAGACCCACACATAGAAATAATGGCACCCGTCGGGTGTTGGGAATCGCTGGCGGCGGCTATCGATGCCAGGGCGACCAGTGTCTATTTCGGGATTGAGTACCTGAACATGCGCGCGCGTTCCTCTGCCAACTTCACGACGGAAGACCTGCACACGATTGTCGCCACCTGCCGCGAGGCGGGCGTGAAGACCTACCTCACCCTCAACACGGTGATGTACCCCGAAGACCTGCCCCTGATGCGCACCATCGTGGACAACGCCAAGGCGGCTGGGCTGGACGCTATCATCGCGAGCGACATCGCTGTCATGCAATACGCTCATTCTCAAGGCGTTGAGGTACACCTCTCCACCCAACTGAACATCGCCAACACGGAGGCGTTGCGTTTCTACGCACAGTTCGCCGATGTGGTTGTCCTGGCACGGGAACTGAACATGGAACAGGTGGCGTCGATTCACCAAGACATTGAGCAACAGCACATTACGGGTCCGCACGGGGACTTGCTGCGCATAGAGATGTTCTGCCACGGCGCGTTGTGCATGGCGGTGTCGGGCAAGTGTTACTTGAGCCTCAATAACTTCGGCAGCAGCGCCAATCGGGGGGCGTGCATGCAGGTCTGCCGCCGCGGATACATCGTGCGGGACAAGGAATCCGACCTCGAGTTGGAGGTGGACAATCAGTACATTATGTCCCCTAAAGACCTGAAAACCATACATTTCCTAAATAAGATGCTCGACGCGGGCGTGCGGGTACTCAAGATTGAGGGGCGTGCGCGCGGGGCGGAGTATGTGCATACCGTGGTGTCCTGTTACAGAGAGGCCGTCGAGGCATGGCAGGCGGGCGAGTACGCAGACGACGCACTTATCCTGCCCAAGATTGCGGACTGGAACACCCGTCTGGCGCGTGTTTTTAACCGCGGGTTCTGGGACGGGTACTACCAGGGGCAGCGACTCGGGGAGTGGACACACACTTACGGCAGCCGTGCCACCCGCCGAAAAGTATATGTGGGGAAATGCACCAATTTCTTTAAGAACATCGGCGTGGCGGAGTTCCTGGTGGAGGCGACAGACGCCGTGCGCGAGGGGGACGAACTGCTCGTAACGGGCGAAACGACAGGGGCTTACGAGTGTGTGGCACACGACCTGCGCAACGCCAAGGGGAAGCCCAAAGAGGAGATACGCAAAGGGGCGTATTTCTCACTGAAGACGGAGAAGACCATCCACCGCGGGGACAAACTATATATCATGCAACCTACTGATTAAGTGCCGTTTATACCCCACATATTATCTCCCGAATCTGCCCCGTGGGTGGGGTGGACAATGCTCCTGTTGGCAGTCTTCGCCGTCCTCGCCGAACTCATGCAGCCGGGGGTGCTGACGGGGTCGTTCGCACTGGTGTTCTCGAAGGTGGAGCGCACCTATCACGACCCGCACCGCAATGCCGTGGGGCAACTGTGTATCAATGCGTTCCGCATGGGGACATTCGCCATGGCGTTGTACCTCTTCTGTTATGTAGGGGGGACGCTGCCGCTCGGGCGGGGACAGGTGCAATTTGTCTCGGAGGGGGAGTTCCTCTTCAGCAAGTACCTGCTCGTGCTGCTGATCGTCTTCGGGGTGGACACAGTGAAGTACCTGCTGACGCTGTGGGTGAACTACACCTTCCAGATAAGTCAGCGTTTCACACTGATTTCCATGCACTACGACAGTCTGTGGACTGTCATCAACACGACATTCTATCTGCTGCTGTTAGTGCTGTTACCCGTTGATAATCCGACGATTATCTTTTGGGGCTTCTGGATATTGTGCGCCGTGGCACTATTATTGATAGGAGCAAAATGGCTGCGCGTGTTCTACTCGGGACTGCCCTCGCTGCTGTACCTGCTGCTCTATCTGCTGACCCTCGAGGCACTGCCCATACTGGCGATGATTGTCTGCGCGGAAAAGGCGGTTTAATTAAGAATTATGAATTATGAATTAAGAATTAAGGCAGGGGAATTGACTTGGTTTAATTATGAATTAAGAATTATGAATTAAGAATTATGAATTAAGAATTAAGGCAGGGGGAACTGACGCGATTTAATTATGAATTAAGAATTATGAATTAAGAATTAAGGCAGGGGAATTGACTTGGCTTAATTAAGAATTAAGAGTTATGAATTAAGAATTATGCAGGGGAATTTACTTGGTTCAATTATGAATTAAGAGTTATGAATTAAGAATTATGCAGGGGAATTGAACTTGGGAGAATGCCGACAGGTGTAGTGTTTTGTAAGGAGGATACAAGGAGGATACAAGGAGGATGCAAGGAGGATAGAGCAAATATGTAGAAATAATATAACTATCTATGATAAAGAAAATTCTTATTTCCCAACCTCGTCCCGCTACGGAGCGTAATCCGTATTCGGATTTGGAAGAGGAGTATGGTGTTTCGGTGGACTTCCGTCAACTGATTCATGTCGAGGGACTGAACGCCCGTGAGTTCCGTCAGCAGCACATTACGCCGACAGACTACACTGCCATCATCCTCAACTCGAGGTTGGCTGCCGACCATTTCTTCCGCCTCTGTGAAGAGATGCGCCTCACCGTGCCGGAGACGATGCACTACTATTGTATATCAGAGTCGGTGGGAAACTACCTGCAGAAGTACATCGACTACCGCAAACGGCGTGTGTTCTTCAGCACAAACAACCGTTTCGAGGAACTGCTGCCCACCATGTACCGCCGCCCGAACGAGAAATACCTGATGGTGCTGTCGGATATACACAACACCGACCAACTGGACATGTTCGCCGACAACAAAATCACCGTGAAACCCGCCATCATGTACCGCACCGTGACCACACAGTGGGGCAGCGACCCGTTTGATTATGACTTGGTTGCCCTCTTCACGCCTGCGGGAGCGAAGTCCATTCGGGAGAACTTCCCCGACTTTGAACAGGGAAATACAGTGTTCGCTGCGTTCGGTGCAAACACGGCACAAGCGTTGGAGGAACTGGGCTTACACGCTGATATTCAAGTGCCTTCGCCCGAATTTAAGTCATTGCCTGCCGCCATTGACCACTATTTGAGTACACATCAATAAGTATTCACGGCGGACTACTCTCAACAGGTTGTGAGGCGGTTTGGTATTTTGTGAAATGGTTCTACTCCTTATATATAACACACCTTATCTACACTTTGGCAGAAACGAAACACATATTTCCCAAGTCGGAGCGGATGTGTGGTCGGTTGCGGATTGAGCAACTCTACCACACGGGTAAACGCTTCGTTGTGTGGCCGTTACGGGTAACTTACCTGCCGTCGCCGGACGACACAGAGGTGCTGATTTGGGCGCCGAAGTCGCTCTTCAAACACGCCACGGACAGGAATCGCCTGCGCCGACAGATGCGGGAGGCATACCGTCTGCAGAAAGACCTATTGGGGGACACGCACTGCCAAGTAGCGTTCAACTATATGGATAAGGAGCCTCAGCCCTACGCCACGATTGAACGGGCGATGCGCAAAGCACTCGTGCGGTTAGAGAAAGAGGCACAATCACCCCTAACTCGCTCAAAACGAGGAGATTGAAAGAAGTGAATACGCTCCGTACCCCCCTCCTTTGGAGGGGTGAAGAGAGGTTATTATTTTGTCTATGCAGCGTTTCATTCGTAAACTATTTCTCTTGCCGGTGTACTTCTATCGGTACTGCATATCGCCACTGACGCCACCGTCGTGCCGATACACCCCCACCTGCAGTCAATACATGGTGGAGGCGGTGATGAAGTACGGCATATTCAAAGGTACTTGGCTGGGAATCAAGCGAATACTGCGTTGTAACCCCTGGGGCGGTTCAGGCTATGACCCCGTGCCGTGAGGACATACTTATCCCGGACTCCCCCTCACCCCCTCAGAGAGGGGGAATAGAGAAGAAAAAGAGGAATTTTATAAAAAAGTGCGCATGATTACCAACAACGACAAGAAAATTGTTGTACCTTTGCAGCGTAATTCAATGCACAATGCATAATTATCCTCCTAGTATCCTCATTGCTTCTCATTGTGAACTGTGAATTGTGCATTGTGCATTACCTTAAGAACAGGGTAACATCAGGGAAAGAACAGGGAGGTCTTTTAATTATGAATTATGAATTAAGAATTATGAATTGGGCGAGGAGGACTCGGCGTAGTATGGTCAAACGGCTCTATCGAGCCGTCGCGGGTGGGGACACCCACGCCCCCGGGCTGCCGGATGTGCTGCTTTGTTTTTTTGGGGCAGGATAGAGGGGCTAGTTCATCTAGTTGAATCTAGTTCATCTAGTTTTGTTAGCCCCTCCTCTGGAGGGGATTGGGGAGGTCTTGCCCTCCCTTGGAGGGGATTGGGGAGGTCGGGAGTAAAGTCTGTTCCCGTGCATGTTAATTGTTAATTTTTACTTATTAATTAGGCAAAGTCTGTTCCCCTGCATGTTAATTGTTAATTTTTAATTGTTAATTAGTTATGCGTATTGATATTATTTCTGCTTGCCCGGAGTTGTTGGAATCGCCTCTGAATCACTCGATTGTGCAACGGGCAAAGGACAAAGGACTCGCGGAGATTTATGTACATAACCTGCGGGATTATACGCTGGATAAGCACCGAAAAGTGGACGATTATGCGTTCGGTTTCGGGGCGGGAATGGTGTTGCAGATTGAGCCTATCGACCGCGTGATTACCAAACTGACCTCGGAACGGCACTACGACGAGATTATTTTCACTGCGCCCGACGGGGAGCGGTTCACCCAACGGGAGGCCAATGCGCTGTCGCTCAAAGAGAATATCATTATCCTCTGCGGGCATTACAAAGGGGTTGACCAACGGGTGCGCGACCACCTCATCACCAAAGAATATACGATTGGGGATTTTGTACTGACAGGGGGTGAGATGCCCGCCGCCATTATGACGGATGCCATTGTACGGTTGCTGCCCGGTGCACTCGGCGATGTGGAGAGTGCGCTCAACGACTCTTTCCAGGACGGACTGCTTGAGCCGGGTGTGTACACTCGCCCTGCGGAATACAAGGGTTGGCGTGTACCCGATATTCTCATCTCGGGCAATCAGGCGAAGATAGAAGACTGGCTGTACGAGGAATCGCTGCGCCACACACGGGAACGCCGACCGGATTTGCTGGGGGAATAGACCTCCCCAACCCCTCCAAAGGAGGGGCTAGCAGTATTGACCTTATTATATATATTGTGTACTGCTTTCCTGCAAGAGTGGAAACTAGGCTAATCCGACGACCCTACTCTGCTAACTTTCCCAAATCCTATTTTGCTCTTGCACGATACAAAAAAAAGTAGTATCTTTGCGGGCTGAATAACAGGACTTACAGGGACTTATATTCCTCTTATACATATTGAATATATAGGGACTTATATTCCTCATAACAAATATAGAACACACAGGGGGGGATTCCCTCGTTATACAAAAATAGAAAATATGGGGATTTTTATTCCCTCTTATACAAATACAGAAAATACATGAAACGACAAATAGCCATCGTAGCAGGAGGCGACAGTTCTGAACATGAGGTCTCGCTACGCAGTGCCGCAGGGCTTTTTTCCTTTATGGATAAGGAGCGGTATGCCGTCACCATTGTGACACTCCGCGGGCGGGATTGGTACGCCGTTCCCCGTTGGGAACTCGCCGAGGACGGCACTTTTACCGCCCAAGAGACCGCACCGATAGACAAGAACGATTTCTCTTTTACCCTACACGGAGAAAAGGTCGCTTTCGATTTTGCATACATCACTATCCACGGCACTCCCGGTGAGAACGGGCGGTTGCAGGGCTATTTCGACATGATGGGTATCCCCTACTCCTGCTGCGGCGTACTGGCGGCTGCCGTCACCTTTAATAAATACACCTGCAACCACTACTTGCAGGATTTCGGCATCCGCATCTCGCCGAGCCTTCTGCTCCGCGCAGGCGCACCCCGCCCCACCGACGAGGAGATAGTCGCCAAAGTCGGACTGCCTTGTTTCATCAAGAGCAATGTGGGCGGGTCGAGTTTCGGCTGCACGAAAGTGAAGACCATAGAACAGGTCGCGCCTGCCATTGCCCGCGCGTTTGAAGAGGGCAACGAGGTCATCTGCGAGGCGTTTATGCAGGGGACGGAAATCACTTGCGGCGTATATAAGACGCAGGACAAAGCGGTGGCGTTCCCTATTACGGAAGTGGTCAGCAAACACGAGTTTTTCGACTACGACGCCAAGTACAAAGGGCAAGTGGATGAGATTACGCCCGCCCGTATTCCGGACGAGGTACACGACCGTGTACAGGCACTCACGCTCCAAATATACGACATTTTGGGCTGCCACGGAATCATCCGCACGGACTACATACTGACCGAAGGTTGGACAATTAACCTGCTGGAAATCAACACGACACCCGGTATGACCGCCACCTCGTTCATTCCTCAACAAGTGCGTGCCGCAGGGCTGAACATTACCTCCGTACTGACAGACATCATAGAAGACCCCGCCATACCGAACAACAGGCACTAACCGCCGCTAATCTGCACATTATCATGGAAAACCCTATCGAAACCGCCATCCAATCGCTCGATTGGCACCGTGAACCCTACGGGCTGTATGCGCCTATCGAGTACACCCTCGCCTCGGGGGGCAAGCGTCTGCGCCCGCAGTTGGTACTGCTGGGGGCGGAACTCTTTGGGGCAGAGAGCAAAAAGGCGATGCCTGCCGCACTCGCCATTGAGGTATTTCACAACTTCACCCTCCTCCACGACGATGTGATGGACAAGGCGGCTGTACGCCGCGGAAAGCCGACTGTGCATGTTCGTTGGAACGACAACACGGCGATTCTGTCGGGCGACCAGATGATGATAGAAGCCTACCGCCTGCTTGCGCAACTGCCTGATACACTGTTGCCTACAGTACTTCGCCTTTTCAACAAAATGGCGACGGAGATATGCGAGGGACAGCAGTACGATATGGAGTTCGAGACCCGCACGGATGTGACACTCGAGGAGTATATGCACATGATTCGCCTGAAGACCTCTGTTCTGCTGGCGACCGCCCTCCAAATAGGAGCATATATCGCAGGTGCAACCGAGGCGGAACAGCAGTCGCTCTACGACTACGGGATTCATATCGGGTTGGCGTTCCAAATACAGGACGATGTGCTGGATGTCTATGGCGACCCTGCCACTTTCGGTAAGGCGATAGGCGGTGATATTCTGTGCAATAAGAAGACTTGCATGCTCCTCACAGCACAGGAAACCGCCACGGGAGCAGACCTCGACGAACTGGAGCAACTGCTTGCGGCTGCCCCCTCGCCCGAGAAAATAAAGGCGATGACCGCCCTCTACACACGCCTCCACACACGCGAACAGTGCGAACGCCTTATCGAACAGCACACCGAGGCTGCTCTCTCCTTATTAGATACACTGCCCACGAACGCCGCAACCGAACGCCTCCGCAGCCTTGCGCACTCCCTCACACACCGCCAATCCTAACGAAATCAACCAAATATGCCCTACCGCCGTCTTCCCAATACCGATCAATCCCGACTTGCCGCCCTGCAGAACGCCGTACAGACAGCAGGCGAAGCCGATTTCACCGAGCAGGTACTCAAATACAAGACACTGAGCGACGCACAGCGTTTCCTCATGCAGTTTGAGAACCTCGTGGTGCAGTACCATGAGAATTTCCGCAGTGGCGTATCTGCCAACAAACAGTACCGCCACAATGTGCAGAACGCGCGGATGTACATCTCGCACTTCATTCAGGTACTGAACCTGGCGGTCATTCGAGGAGAGATTAAAGCGGAGCAGAAAGAACTCTACGGATTAGACCCCGTGAGCCATATTGTCCCCGACCTGAGCAGCGAAGAAGACCTGCTTGTATGGGGGGAGAACATCATCCGAGGGGAAAAACAGCGTACGCAAACGGGCGGCTTCCCGATATACAATCCCGCCATTGCCAAAGTGCAAGTTTACTACAATATATTCAAAGAGCAACAGATAGGGCACACGCTGCGCAAAAAAAACACCACCCGTGTCATGGGTGATGTAGAGACGATGCGTAAACAAGCAGACACGCTGATACTGGATATTTGGAACCAAGTCGAGGCGTACTACAAGGACTTGCTGCCCTACGACAAACTCTGCCACTGCAAACGCTACGGGATAGTCTATTACTACCGCTCGGGGGAGAAACGCCTTACGCCCGAGACAGACAAGGAGGCACGACACCTGCGAGAGATACAACCCACCCTGCCCCTGTCCGAGGAGTAGTGGCGTTTATCTTTTCACCATACGCTTCGGCGTAATCACACGGTCTAAACGCTTGTCGTGGAAAGTCTGCGGCAGACGGTTGCTCCGCAATTGGAACTCGTAGCACACGCCTACCGTCAAGGCTTTCTTCTGTTTGGCGAGGAACTTATCGTAGTAGCCTCCGCCACGCCCGATGCGGTGACAATCGGTGTCGAACGCCACGCCCGGCACGAGAATGAGGTCTATTTTTCCCCGATAGGGAGGGGTTTTCGGCTCTGATACCCCCACATGCCCGCGGTGCAGGCACTCCTCGCCCGTATAAGGACACGCCTCCATGTAATGCCTGTGTGTTACGGGCAAGAGCATGGTCTTCTCGTCTTTGTACTTCTCGAGTAGCGGGCGGAGGTCCACCTCGTTGTGAATGGGGTAATACAACAGCACCGTCTTGGCGTCTTGAAAGGCGTGCATCTGCTCGATGTGGCGCACAATTGCCGCAGAGTCTGCAGCCGCCTGCGCCGAGTCGTACATACGCCGCTGCTGCTCCACAACGGTGCGTATTTCCTGCTGCTTCGCCTTTGCTTTGCGCCAAGGCAACAGTGCCATAAGGTCGATAATCTGTGATTCAAATAGCATAGTTCTATCGTTATAGGTTGGATTTTTACATGCTGTTATCAGGAGGATTTTACTTATTGTTAGGTAGGAATTTACCTGCTGTTATGGTGGAATTTACCTGTTCCCCAGAGAGGGCAACACCTCGTATGCGGGGAGGAAAATCGCACTCCTCTTCGGCTTGGGCAAGTAAATTATCCGCAAAAGTACATATTTATTTGCATATTTGCAAAAATGGCACTAATTTTGCCCCCTAAAACAACAGATGAAACGCTATTTAGTCCCTATATTACTTGTGCTACCCCTTTTGATAGTGGGGTGTAAGAAGAGTTCCTCTTCCTCTACCCTCTCTTCGGTAGCCCAACTGTCCACCTTTGCATTTGCCTCGAACGACTCCTTTCCGGGACTCGCTGCCGCCACCTTTAAGATAGAGGAGCGGCTCGACACCGGCTATGTGTATAACCCCGACTCTATCCTGTTCGGCACGCCGCTCGACTCGGTTGTACCGGTCTTCACTTTTGCCGCCACGCCCGGGTCTGCCATTCTCAGCACGGCAGATACGACCATTGTCCTGACAGGAAAAGACACGGTGAATTTCAACCGCACGCCTATTTACTTGACCGTGAAGTCTTCCGACGGCACAACGACCAAGGTCTATGAGATAAACGCAACCGTTCACCAAGTAGATCCCGACCTCTTTACATGGGAGTGTTTGACAGAGCAGGCATTCACGCCGGACAATAGTGCGATGCAGGTGCTGCTGCTCCGCGACCGATTTATTTGCCTGAAAGACAACGGATTCCGTATATCACTCTACAACTCTGCGGACGGGGTAACATGGTCGGAGGAGCAGACACCTACGGGGTTGCCGGCGTCCTGCCGTGTACGGGGGATAATCTCCGACGACGAGCAACTCTACTACGCTGACACGACGGGACTATACACCTCTGCCGACGGGCTGCAGTGGACACACGAGACCTATTCGGACTTCACACTCCGCACGATGCTCTTGTCGTGGAACGGTGCAGTTTGGGCACTCGCATATAATGCAGATGGCAAACCCGTGTTGGCAAAAACGGAAGACGGGGTTATGCGCCTGACTCCCCTGTATATCACATCGCCGTTCCCTGTCAGCGACTTTGCGACAGTGGTATTCGAGAGTGCGGCATACCGCGCCAGGGCGATGATAATCGGGGGCTTTGCCGAGGACGGCACGAGCCTCAATACCCGTTGGAATCTGGAGTATTCCGTTTCGGACACGACGAACGGCGGCTACCGCCTACTGGACTACGCAATCGACCGACCGCAGTTCGCAGGGATGACGGGAATGAGCGTGGTGTGGTACAACCACTCACTCTATATGTTCGGCGGCGTGGATACGACGATGCAGTACCGCGGACGGGACATCTTTGTCAGCACCGACGAGGGTATGTCGTGGGCTGCGGCAGACACCTCGAAATGCGCCCTACCGGACACCTATACGCCTCGCCAACGCCTCTCTGCCATTGTGTACGACGACAATATCTACCTCTTCGGCGGGGAGACACAGGATGCCTCTTACAGCGATGTCTATCGGGGGCGGCTGAACTCCATCGATTGGTAATCGGCTGTTACATAAGGCAATAGGGGCTGTGTATAGTAGATACTCGGTCTGCATACATTAGACAATACACTTAAATAATATACACTATGACAATTAGTAACTACAACTTCGCCGGAAAGAAGGCGATTGTCCGTGTGGACTTCAATGTACCCTTGGACGAGAATGGTCACATCACAGACGATACCCGTATCCGTGGTGCACTGCCCACACTCAAACACATTTTGGAGCAAGGCGGTTCGCTTATCATTATGTCCCACATGGGGAAGCCCAAAGGCAAAGTGAATAAGAAGTACAGCCTGAGCCAGATAGTGGATGCCGTATCGGCTGCTCTCGGCACGCCCGTTCAGTTCGCTGCCGACTGCGCCAAGGCAAAGGAGCAAGCCGATGCACTGAAGCCCGGCGAGGTACTCCTGCTCGAGAACCTCCGCTTCTACGCAGAGGAAGAGGGCAAACCCGTTGATATTGAGAAGGAAGACCCCGCTTACGAGGCTGCCAAGAAGAAGATGAAGGCGCGTCAGAAGGAGTTCGCCAAGACGCTGGCAAGTTACGCTGACTGCTATGTCAATGACGCCTTCGGCACTGCCCACCGCAAGCACGCATCGACCGCTGTTATCGCCGACTACTTCGACGCAGACAACAAAATGCTCGGCTATCTGATGGAGAAAGAGGTGGCTGCCGTGGACAATATCCTCAACAACATCAAGCACCCCTTCACCGCTATCATGGGTGGCTCGAAGGTATCGACCAAGATTGGTATCATTGAGAACCTGATGACCAAAGTGGATAATCTCATTCTCTGCGGCGGTATGACCTATACTTTTGCCAAGGCGCAAGGCGGACATATCGGCAATTCTATCTGCGAGGACGACAAGTTGGACTTGGCGTTGGATATTATTGCACAGGCAAAGGCGAAGGGTGTGAACCTCGTACTCGGCACAGACTCTGTGGCTGCTGACGCTTTTGCGAACGATGCGCATACACAAATTTGCCCCTCGAACGCCATTCCAGACGGTTGGGAAGGTATGGACGCAGGACCTGACAGTCGCAAGGCATTTGCCGAGGCTATCAAAGGCGCAAAGACTATTCTGTGGAACGGTCCTGCAGGCGTATTCGAGTTCGACAACTTCACTGCCGGCAGCAAGGCTATCGCTGAGGCTATCGCTGAGGCTACCGACAAGGGTGCGTACTCGCTGATTGGCGGTGGCGACAGCGTGGCTTGCGTCAACAAGTTCGGTATGGCAGACCGCGTTAGTTACATCTCGACGGGTGGCGGTGCATTGCTCGAGGCTATCGAGGGCAAAGTTCTCCCCGGGGTTGCTGCCATTAAGGGCGAGTAATTTCGAATACATTTCTCATACATAATCCCATATACAATCCCAACTATATGTCTTTGGAAATAGTAGGTAAAATCATTCAAGTACTGCCCGAGCAAGGGGGTACGAGCAAGTCGGGCAACCCGTGGAAATTGCAGTCGTATATTCTCGAGACGCAGGAGCAGTACCCTCGCAAGGTGTGCTTTGAGGTCTTCGGAGAGGATCGCATTAAGTCCAATCCCTGCAAGATAGACGATACTGTAACGGTGTCGTTCGATATAGAATCGCGTGAATTCAACGGGCGTTGGTACACTTCTATTCGTGCTTGGCGTATTCAGCAAGGTGTGCAGACTGCACAGCCCGCTGCCACTACGACTACCACGACCGCACAGGCTGCTCAACCTGCCGCCGCTCCCGCCGCTGCACAGGCTGCGGCTGCTCCTGCAGCGAACACCGGCACTTTCGACGGTGCGGCAGACGAGGCGAGCGACCTTCCGTTCTAATCACCTGAACGGTTCTGCCCTTTCCCCATCGGGAAGCGGAAGTGCCGCCCGGTTTATAGGAGAAGACAGATGGGGCTTTGGCTCTGTCTGCCTTTTCTCTTTTCTCGTGTGAGAGGGCGGTGCGGTGGAGGCGTTGGCGGACGGTGGCGGCGTTTCTTTGTCGTCTATTCGCTCTTATTCTTTCCGTACACCTATGTTCTTTCACTCCTAGCCCCTATTCTTTTCACCGCACGACTATTCGTTGTAACCTTTTTACTTTTCATCTGCTATGCTGAAGCGTAAGTACAGAGTTCTCTTGGTTGTTCTCCCGTTGCTGATTGCGGGGATTGTTGTGTGTGCCGTGCGCTGGCAGGTGTGGTTTGGTAACCCTGCCGAGCCGAAGTGGACGGGTGATACTTTGGACTATCGGTTCCTCACTTTTGCTGCCGATACGCTGCCGAACTTCACTCGCACCGAGGCGGGGTGGCAGGATATGCATGCGCCCGACACACTCCAAATG
>CAVFIY010000008.1:0-5713 GCA_963622435.1 Bacteroides uniformis
ACCACCCCTATCAGACGCTGCGGCACTACCTCGCCTTTATGGCAAGTTACGACCTCGAGGAGTTGGGGCAGACCTACCGAGTTCTCGACCGCGACCACATCTTTATGTCCATCAAGTTCAACTACCAGCCGAAGCCCATGCAGTATGTGGCGAAACTGCGACTGACATACGAGAAGGAGTGGGAGAACCAGTTCTCTATCCTGACATGGTTCGACTTTATGAACAATCGCCCCAACGGCTCGACTTGGCAGCCCAAGAGCGGGTATGCGGCGATGCGCGACGCAGACCACCCGCTGCGGCTCAGGTATATCATGAATGATACGCAAAAGGAGACCCCCTACTACCACGATGCGCAATGGACGCTGCAGTTGCGCTACTGCCCCGGCGGGTATATCTACAACAACCGTCAGGGTATCGAGTCGCCGTTCAACCTGTGGAAAGATGCACCCGTGTTCCGCTTTACCAACGAGATGGGCTATATCTTGGAGGACAAGTACTTCTACAACCGCATGCAGTTTACGGCGGAGAAACGCTTCTGGCTGTCGGCATTCGGGCATCTGGATGTGAGCGGAGACTTCGGCTACATAGCAACGGACAGCAAGGTGCCGTACACCAAACTCTTTGCGCCGATGACCAACCAGTCTATTCTGCTCGACCCGAAGTCGTTCAACATGATGCAGCCGCTGGAGTTCATGTACGACCGCTATGTGGACTTGCACCTCAACTACTATATGAAAGGGCTGATATTCAACCGCATACCGGGGCTGAAAGTGCTGAAACTGCGCGAGGTGGCATCGTTCCATATCTTGGCGGGGTGGCTCGGCGACCGCAACAACCCGAAGAAGACAGACGGGCTATATGTGTTACCCAATTCGTTCACGATAGACGGCCATACGATACCGACCCGCACGGACTTCTCCGACGGCAAGCACGACTACATGCCCTATATGGAATTTACGGTGGGCGTGGAGAATATATTCCGCATCTTGCGTATCGACTATGTACGCCGTATCACGCACCTGGATGCGACCGATATAGACGGGAACCGGCAGCGGCTGAAAGGCTGGCGGAGCAACGGTATTCGTATCACGCTGCGGGCGGCAATGTAATTAGTTATCCATCCAATATACACACTATGGAAATCGTTTTAGGTATCGTTATCGGTATGGTGGCGGCAGGGCTGGGACTGGGGCTGCCGCTCTTCTTTCAGCGTAAATCGCAGGCGGCGCAACGGCTGTCCTCGGAAACGCAGTTGGCAACAGTGCAGGCACAACTGACGCAGGTGCAGGAGCAGCAGACGCAGACTCAGGCGCAACTCGCCGAGGCGCAGCAGCAGGAGCAATCGGCACGGGAACAGGCGCACAAGGCATCGACCGACTGCCAACTGGCGGAGGAGCGTCAGCGCACGGCGGAGCAGCGGGCGAGTGAGTTGCAGAAAGACAAAGAGGCGCTGGCGCAGGCAAAGGATGCGCTCACGGAACAAGTGTCGTCGCTGAACACACGCTTGGAGGTGGCGCGTAAGACTTATATCATGCAGGAAGAACGGATGCAGGAAGAGCGGAAGCGTATTGAGACGGAGAAAGCGGAGGCGCAGCAGAAACGGCAGGAGGAGAATAAGCAGCAGTTGGAGTTGATTCGCTCGCAACTGTCCGAAACGACCGAGCAGATTCTGCAAAAGCGTGCCGCCGAGTTGGAGAAGACCAATACCGACCATGTGGAGAAACTGATGAACCCGCTCCGACAGAATATGGAGCAGATGTCCGTACTGCTCAAGGAAACCAAGGAGGGCTATGCCAAGAACACCTCTTCGCTGGAGGGGGCGTTCAAGAGTATGATGGAGCAGTCGCAGCAGGTGGGGCAGAAAGCGGACAACCTCGCCGAGGCGCTGAAGAACAAAGGCAAGGTGCATGGCGACTGGGGCGAGCAGGTGTTGAGCGACATCTTGCGGGACAGCGGACTGCGAGAAGGGACGGAGTTCCTGGTACAGGCAAGTTTCAAAGGCGAAAAGGGCAACGAGTTGCGCCCCGATGTGGTGGTGAACTGCGCCGACGGGGCAAGGATAATCGTGGACTCGAAAGTGTCGCTCACAGCGTACCAAGACTATGTGGGTGCGGCGAACGATGCGGAGCGGGAAGAGGCGGTCTTGCGCAACTACGACTCCGTCCGCAAGCATGTGCGCGAACTGGCGGAGAAGCAGTACCCGAAGTATGTGGAGAACTCTATCTCGTATGTGCTGATGTTTATCCCCAACGAGGGCAGTTATGTACTGGCGATGAACCACAACCGCGGCTTGGGGCAGGAGGCGTTCAAGCAGGGCGTGGTGATAGTGAACCCGACAAACCTGATGCTTGTGCTGAATCTCGTGTTGCAGACCTGGCACAACACGCGCCAGGAGGACAACTGCAAAGAGATTATCCGACTGGCGGAAGCGATGTACGATAAGGTGCAAGGCGTGGCGGACACTTGTCAGAAGATGGGCGGGCAGTTGCAGACGCTCACCAAGACCTACGACACGGCGATGTCCCAACTGGCGACAGGCAACGGCAACCTCCTCAAGCGCGTAGAGACCCTCCGCACCCTCGGCGTACGAAGCACCAAGAAAGCCAAGTCCTCCCGCACCCCCCTCACCGACACAGCAACGCTTGCCGACTCTGCTCCGCTGCCTGAAACGACTATGCAACCTGACACGGCAACCACTCTTTCGGACGCGGCTACCACTCTTCCCCTCGAACCCGCAGCGGCAGACCCTACACTCGAAATAGCCACCGCTTCCCACACACCTACCGACCCTGCCCCGATATTCTAAGTTGCTATAGGACTTCTATGTCCTATTTTGCCTACCGTACCCAACCGGTAAATCTTTGGAGTACTGCTTGGAACAGGACTTCTATTTCCCATTTTGCATACCGTGTCCAATCGGTAAATCTTTGAAGTACTGCTTGAAGCAGGACTTCTATTTCCCATTTTGCATACCGTGCCCAACTGGGGTGCGGTATGGTTTGTGAGAACCGTTTGGCTATATCTGTCCTCTGTTTCACCTCTCCTGTGTGAGCCGCAATGCTCAGTTGATTATACTACACCATTATACATTGCCCCTCCCTCCCCGAAATTTCTGTAAAACCTCGAATCCATTGGGATTTTTGTTCCGCCTACTCTGTAAGCCCCTCCCATTGGAGGGGTTGGGGAAGTTGTTCTCTCTATAAAACAAGTATAGGATAAGTATAGGATAAGTATAACATAAGTATAAGATAAGTATAACATAACCGAATGAGCAAGCATATTTCCCCGTGCCTTCAACCTTCCTTTTTGAGATAATCCCCGCCACAATAAGAACGGGCGCAGTTTCTTTGACTGATACCCATATTTTATTTGAATACTAATCCTTACTAATTCCGTGGGCAATCTCATTTTGTTTGACGAATCCCCTTTGTCCATTTAATTAGTGATAATTGTACTCCTTGCATAATGCACAATGGTGTAGTATGGTCAAATGGTTTGTTCCAAACCACGCGAGTAAGGACGCCCCCCCCCCCAGCTGGTGGGCGGATGTGTTACTCTTCCCTTATAGAGAGAAGTGTGTGGGGGAGGATGGACAAGGCTGTGCGGTGGGCATAGAGGGTACTTGGTATAATATGAAGCGGGAGTGCATAAAAATACATGGTTGTACAATAATCTCCCTAATGTGTACGATATTGTACCTGCTACTTGTTTAATTGATTTATCTTTGCGGCGTATTCAAAAACACACTCCTCCGACGGTAAGAAGTTGGGGAGATATAAAAAAACAAGCCCGAGGCAAGCGGCGCAGATGACGCGGCAAGTGCTGTAAATCTAGAAGCAGGCGTTGCAACGGGAAAGACTTAACCTCGAAAAAAAAATACAAAGTTGCAGGAACATGCGGTAGATGGCATTGCAACGGAAATACTTAACCACAAAACACAAAATCAACCATGAAAAAGATTTTCTTCTTTGGAGCAACTCTTTTGCTTAGTACACTGTCCGCAGGGGCGGTGAATTTCCTCATTCAAACCGGCGAGGACGGCGACCCGAAATGGGAACAAAGTGTTATTGATGCCACGGGGGCAAAGGTGTTAGATGTAAAGACTCGCAATAAGGCAATACAAGTGCTTTTGGCAAATAATGTCAAGAGTAAAGGGATAGAAGTTTGGTTTGCAGGAGGTAAGTATAACTTTACAGCAAGTTTCGGTAACGGACAAGATAGTACGGTACTGAAAGGTGGCTTCTCGGGCAAAGAGAAAACGGCAGACGAGCGCAAGTGCAAAGAAAATTCGAAATGGGAGTGGGAGTATGAAACTATCTTCGATGGCGGGGATAGCGTACAGTTGTTTAGTGCTGCCAAGCAAATCTTCCTCGACGGACTGACTATTCAACATAGCAAAAGTGCAAATAATGCGGGTGTTGTGCGGTTGGGTAACGGCTCTAGCGTAAAAGGCTGCCGCTTTATTAATAATAATGCAGCAAATCAAGGTGGGGCTATTCAGTTTTATAATGCCAGTGCGACTATCTCGGATTGCTATTTCGAGGGCAACACGGGCAAACAAGGTGGTGCTGTATATGCAAATAATGCAGGAACAAATGAACTGGTCATCGAGAATTGCACTTTCAATAGCAATCAAGCAGGAGGTAATGCCAATGCAGGCGGTGCGGTGCATGTGCAGAATGCAGGTTTGGTAACGGTAAAGAACTGCTATTTTACAGAGAATAAGGTGACAGCGGATAACAATGGTACTGCCGTCTCGTTTGCCGGAACCAATGAGGCAAATACTATCCAAAACTGCTTGTTCTATGCCAACGCAGGGAAAAGGCCTGCTGTGTATATGGCAGCGGGCAACTTCTATTACAACACCGTAGTGGAAAACGAGGGCGGTGCAGTGTTCGCCACCAAAGGCAACTTTAAGAACAATGTGTTCTGGGGAACAGAGAAAGCAAAAGCCGATATGTGGTGTGATGCCGTTACTTGCGTCTTCGACTATAACGCTGCTATTCTCTCGCTGACGGGTGACGGTGGCAAAGCCAAGGTGTCGAACCATATCGTACTCTCGACGGAGAACACGGGCAGCGAAGAGGGCGTGAACTATCCGAAGTTCGCAAATGTAGAAGAGGGCGAGTTTACTTTGCAAAAAGGTTCGGCGTTGATTGGAGCAGGCACGACGATAGAGGATATCACGACCGACCTTGTGGGCAAGACACGCACGCAGGCTGACCTCGGCGCATTCGCTTACATAGAGGATTCGACGACAGGTATAGACAACGCTCGCCCCACAGCGGTGGACATTGAGGCTGCGCTCCGTGCGGGAGAGGTATATAACCTGCTTGGGCAACGGGTCGGCGAAGTGAAAGCGGGGAATGTGTATATTGTACAGGGGATGAAGATTCTGATTAACAATTAGCCAATAACAGAACTATATCTAACCAACAAAAAACTACAATACAATGAAAAAGTACGCATTACTTTGTGGCATATTGCTGTCGGCTCTATGCATGCAAGCACAAAATGCTGTGGTCTATGTCGCCGCTGACGGCGCAGGCGACGGCTCTTCGTGGGAAAGTCCGCTGGGCGACATCCAAAAGGCCATCAACCTCGCAGGGGCTGACCGCGAGAATGTAAAGGATGTATGGATCAAAGCAGGTACTTACAATCTCACAAAGCGTATCAACCTGAAAGACTCCGTGAATGTCTATGGCGGCTTTGA
>CAVFIY010000008.1:5997-22857 GCA_963622435.1 Bacteroides uniformis
TCTTTCCCGGTGGAGAGGTTTATGACTGCCTTATTGCTTACAACCGCCAAGAAACCGGCAGCAACGGCGGTGGCGGTATCAATAGTAATAATAGTACAGATGGTACGCCTATCACGATAGAGCGTTGCGTTTTTGTAGGCAATACTTCCTCGGTGCGTGGTGGTGCTCTCAACACGCAAGGGGCTATGGGGACAACTATCAATGCCTGTACCTTTGTGAACAATACCGCTATCAACGGTACTGAACTGAAAGGTGGTGCTGCTATCTATGACAACGGTGCAAACAAGAGTCACATTACCAACTGCGCAATTTACAACAATACGGGAACAAATGCTGTATATTTGAAAGCCAATGAGTTTATCAACAACACGGTGGTGAAAAACATCGGTGGTATATATGTTGCCGCCGCTGATAAGGCGGGGGAGATATCCAACAATGTTGTTTGGGCATGCGTTACCGATGCGACAGGTGCTACAGCAACTAGCATCTCCGGCGTAGCGGTAAGCGGACTAAAAGCACTCTATAACTACACCTACAATCCCGTTCCAACCGACAAGAGTTGGGTGCTGACCGATACAGCCGATGTCGAGAACACCAACAAACAGTTCTATTCCAATCAGTCGAATGGCGATACAGAAGTACCTGAAGGAGAAGACCCGGGCGACAAACTGACCAAGGGTCCCCATTTCCGCAAAGTGGCTTCTTTTATAGGGGCTATACCTGCAAACTTGAGCGAAGAGGATAGCCTTGCATTGGTGAACGAACTCGACAGCGTCGATCTGCAACTCAAAGGACAATCGCCGCTCGTCAATGCGGGTAAGGATGTGGCTATGGCTGCCGACTGCGCAGGCAACGCCCGCAAGCAAGGCACACGCACCGATGTAGGCGCTTACGAGTTGAGTTATTATAATGTGGCGATTGCCGACTACGACACGATACTTGGTACTATTTTTAACGAAGCGGGCGAACCGATTCAACCAAATACCGAGTTAGTCACTGCGTATGGCGACGAGGTGGTACTGCTGCTCTATACGACCGGCGGCGACCCTGTCGCCCAAGTAACGGCAACCACTTCCCTCGACGGCGGTCTGAGTTTCAATGGGGATACAGTGGATGTAACCGACCAAATAACCGACGAGGGGCAACTGCGCATTAAGGTCTATGAGCCGCTGCTCATCTCCGTCGTTTGGGAGAAAGAGACCGCTATCAGCAACACGACGGCCGCTACTCTCCACTATCGCAACACGCAAGACGGTATCTGCCTGACGGGTATCGAGAGCGGCAAGGCAGTCGAGGTATTCGACCTCAACGGACAGTTGGTGGTTCGCCGCATGGCGAGCGCCACAACGATGAACATCTCGCTGCAAGCAGGGTTGTATGTCGTTCGCCAAGGCGACGCACACTGCAAGGCAGTGGTACGCTAATCCGACAACAAAGGATGTCGCCCGCCGCTGTGTAGGGCGGCATCCTTTTCTTATTTCTCTCTTACACAGAGGCGGTGCGCCTCTCGTAATTCAGGGCGATAGACTCCCCATAATTCGGCGAGTAATACAGCCGAAGACCCCTTAACCGAAAAATCCGAAACACAATACCGTATTTCTCCGTATGAAAAAACAACTACTGACTTTGCTCCTGTGCCTGCTCGGATGCGCCGTGGGCTATGCCCAATCGCTTATCACGGGTACGGTGGTGGACGACTCGGGAGAGCCGCTGGTGGGAGTGAATGTGCTCATCAAAGGCACCTCTACCGGTACAATGACCGACTTCGACGGCAAGTTCAGCCTGTCGGCAACCGCCAAAGATGTGCTTGTCTTCTCCTACCTCGGTTTCAAGAGTGAGGAGGTGCAAGCCAACACCAAACGACCAATGTCCGTCGCCCTGCACGAAGACAAGCAGGCACTCGACGAGGTGGTCGTTATCGGCTATCAGGATGTGCGCAAGCGCGACCTGACCGGCTCTGTTGCCAAAGCCAACATGGAGGACATGCTCAAGGCTGCCGTGCCGAGTTTCGACCAAGCCCTTGCGGGGCGTGTGGCGGGTGTGAATGTGTCGTCTGCCGAGGGTATGCCCGGCGGCGAGATGAATATCGTCATCCGTGGTAACAACTCCGTCACGCAAGACAACTCGCCGCTGTATGTGGTGGACGGTTTCCCCGTGGAGGACGCAAGCATCGCCTCGGCTATCAACCCGAACGACATCGAGAGCCTCGACATCCTGAAGGACGCCTCGGCGACCGCTATCTACGGCTCGCGTGGTGCGAACGGTGTCGTCATCATCACGACCAAGAAAGGTAGTGTCGGTGCGCCGCAGGTCAGTTACGACGGCAGTTTCGGTATTCAGCACATCTCGCGCACCATTCCGATGATGAATGCCTACGAGTTCGTCAAACTGCAGAGCGAGATTTACACCACTGCGGAGATTCAATCCAAGAGCAGTTATTTCCCGTTGAAATCGGATTTAATGAAGGAGTACGGGAGTATTCCCAACACCTATTTTGCTTCCCTGCTCGAGGGCAAGGCAGACGACTATCGCGTTACGCTCGACGACTATATCGGTGCAGATCAATACAATTGGCAAGACCTCATCTTCCGCGACGCTTGGCAGCAGAACCACAGCGTGTCGCTCACGGGCGGTACGGCCGAGGCACGCTACAACGCCTCGGTGTCCTATTTCGGGCAGGACGGTATTGTCAAATATAGCAACTACAATCGTTTCCAAGGTCGCTTGGGACTGAATGTGAAGAAGAATCACCTCACTATCAACCTCAAGGCGAACTACAGTTGCGCCACCACCAACGGCTCGTCGCCTTCGCAGAGCCAGTACAGCGGTATGAACAACTTGTTCTACTCCGTTTGGGGCTACCGTCCGACCACGCAGCCCTCGACCCCGCTGTCGAACCTGCTCAATTCGGACACCGACGATAATGTGAATGCCAACAACGACTACCGCTTCAACCCGATCAAGTCGCTGCAGAACGAGTACCGCATGGGGCGCACCCACAACGCGCAGTTCAACGGCTTCCTCGAGTACGAGTTCATCAAGGGGCTGAAACTGCGGGCTACGGGCGGCTACACAATCTATAACAAGAAGAACGAGACTTTCAACAACAGCAGCACCCGCTACGGTATGCCGACCTCGACCAACAAGGTGAACGCCACCTACGGCGACTACGAGCGGCACACTTGGCTCAACGAGGACTACCTGACCTATCAGACCCAAATCAAGAAAGCGCACAACCTGAGCGTGATGGCGGGTGTCAGCCTGCAGGGGTCGAAATACAAGTACTACTCGATGATGACGACCCAGATTCCGTACGAGTCGCTCGGTATGGCGGGTATGCAAGACGGTACGCCCAACACCATCACTTCGGGCGAGACCGATTGGACCATGTTCTCCTACTATGGGCGTTTTTCTTACGACTACAAGTCGCGCTACTACCTGACCGCCACGTTCCGTGCCGACGGCAGCAGCAAGATGGCCAAGGGGCATAAGTTCGGTTACTTCCCCTCCGTCTCGGCGGCGTGGTCGTTGAGCGAGGAGCCGTGGATGAAAGTGGCACAGCCGTGGTTGAGCCACTCCAAGATTCGCTTCAGTTGGGGGCAGACGGGTAACAACCGTGTGGGCGAGTACGATTCCTACGCCAAGTTAGCTCAACTCAAAGCCCTTAGCAGCGGCATCTATTCGGGTGTCTATGGCACGAACAACACCATCAGCACGGGCGTCGTGCCGGTATCGCTTGCCAACGAGAACCTCAAGTGGGAAACCACCACGCAGATGGATGCGGGTCTCGACTTGGGCTTCTTCAGCGACCGCCTCGAGTTCGTCATCGACTGGTATCGAAAGATTACCGACGACCTGCTGCTCGCCGCCGATATGGCGCCCTCGAGCGGCTACCCGACGGCTACCAAGAACATCGGTAGCGTGCAGAATATGGGCTGGGAGTTCACTATCAACGCCAAGCCTGTCAAGACGCGCCATTTCCTTTGGGATATGTCGTTCAACATTGCCTTCAACCGCAACAAGGTGCTGGCGCTCACGGAGAACCAGTTAGCGATGCTCACCAACGCTCGCTTCGACCAGAACTACACCAGTGCCAACTACATCGCCAAGGTGGGCTACCCCATCGGTATGATGTACGGCTATGTCTATGAAGGCACTTACAAGTACGAGGACTTCGACGGCGGCGAGGGCAGTTATACGCTCAAGGAGGGCATTCCCCATTTCTCGTCGGAGAACAGCACCCAGCCGGGCTATCCCCGCTATGCCGACCTCAACGGCGACGGCGTCATCGACTCCAACGACCAGACTATTATCGGTCGCGGCGAGCCGAAGCACACGGGCGGTTTCACCAACAACTTTACTTTCTACGGTGTCGATATCAGCGTCTTCTTCCAGTGGAGTTACGGCAACGACATTCTCAATGCCAATAAGTTGTTCTTCGAGACGGGTACCAAGAACAAAGACCTGAATATGTATGCCACCTACGCCAACCGTTGGACGCCGGAGAACCCGACGAGCGACATTCCCGTGGTCAGCAACTCGAGTTCCAACAAGGTCTTCTCTTCTCGCTTGATAGAGGACGGCTCCTACCTGCGTCTGAAGACTATCTCTATCGGCTACACGTTTGACCAGAAACTGACTAAGAAGGCGCATATCAGCAAGGCGCGTATCTATTTCAGCGCCCAGAATGTCTGGACATGGACGCGTTACACGGGCTACGACCCCGAAGTGTCTATCAAGACTTCTGCGCTTACGCCGGGGCTCGACTTCTCGTCGTATCCTCGTGCCATGTCGTTTAACTTTGGTCTGAACCTCACTTTCTAATCCTTGAGCAATATGAAAAGCAATCTCTATATGTTCGGCGCCGCCTTGTGTGCGAGTCTGCTTGCGGGCTGCAATTTCCTCGAGAAAGAGCCGCACTCTCTTGTGCCCGACACCTATTTCAATACCGAAGCCGAGGTCAATAGTTTCCTTACGGGCGTCTATAGCCCTATTATGCAGGAGCGATTCTACGGCAACTACTATCCGCTCTATATCAGCGGCGGCGACGACCTCTCGTTCTATCAGCGCAGCACGGCACCCACTTGCATGATGTGCGCCAACACCAACAGCGGCGATGCCTACTTGAGCCAGTTGTGGACGCTGCTCTATCAGGGTATCAACCGTGCGAATATGATGATCGAGAATGTAGATAACAATACCGCTATCTCCGAGGGCGTGCGCAAGCGTGCCAAGGCGGAGGCGATGGCGTTGCGCGGCTTCTACTATTTCAACCTCGTGCAGGGGTGGGGCGATGTGCCGTTTGTGTTCGAATCGACCAAGACCGTGACGGGGCAAGACCGTCCTCGCACCGACAAGCAGAAGATTTATACGCAAATCGTCGAGGATATGACCACGGCGCTCCCGCAGCTCCCCGCCCTGACCGACCTCACCACGCCGGAGACGCTTTCTCAGACAGCGGTGCAAGGCCTCTTGGCGCGTATTTGGCTCTTCCGTGCGGGCGAGTGCTACCGCGACAACCAAACGCCCGACAAGGCATGGCGCGACAGTTGCTTCAGCGAGGCACGCCGTTGGGCGAACGAGGTCTATACGAGCGGTATCTGCAATTTGGCGAAGCCCTATAGCCGCGTCTTCCTCGACTACTGCGAGGACAAGTACAACAGCACGGGGGCTATCGAGAGTATCTGGGAGGTTGCCGAGACGGGAAACAATAGCGGCGCTGAAGCGGCTGCTGGGCGTATCGGCAATATCATCGGATTGGGGCTGACCGACGGCGTGGTCGGCATAACGAGCCATGTCGAGGAGACGGGGCTTGCCAATCCGGGCTATGGATACGGATTTGTCTACAACTCGCTCAAACTCTACCAACTATACGAGGATAACGCCGATACAGCGCGTATGGATTGGAATATTGCGCCTTTCACCTACACCACTGCCACCGTCGATGGCGTTAAGAGTGTTACAGGTCGGAAGTACTACTACGGCAAGTTGCGTCCCGAGTATATTGCGCCGGCGGGCTATACCTATACCGAGGACGGTGAGACCGCCAGCACCAACAACAAGACCCGCTGCTGCGCCAAGTATCGCCGTGAGTACGAGAAGGTGGCGCCCAAGAACAAGAACTACACGCCCATCAATTTCCCCATTCTGCGCTATTCGGATGTGCTGCTGATGCTCGCCGAGGCGGAGAACGAGTTGAATGGTCCCTCTTCGTTGGCTTATACTTGCATCGATCAGGTGCGTATGCGTGCCGACATCGATCCGTTGCCTACGGGGCTGACCCAAGACGAGTTGCGTGCCAAGATTAAAGACGAACGGGCGATGGAACTCTGCTTCGAGGCGTTGCGCCGTTGGGATTTGATTCGTTGGGGCGATTTCGTACGCACGATGCGTGATATGCAGGGCTATGTCAATCAGACCGGGTGGGGTAGTGCCTACCAGCAGTATGCAGCCGACTACTACGATGTCAGCAGTGCGTACAACTACTTCCCCATTCCCGACTCGGAAATCTCTATCAATAAGTCCATTACGAGTAACAACCCCGGTTGGTAACAAGTCTGATGGCGTAGCGGTCTAACATCTAACAGCGCAGCGGTCTAACTTCCAACAGCGCAAGCGGTCTAACAGTTCCGCAGGAACGGTCTAACATCTAACTTCTAACATCCTAATGAAACAGATTCGATATACTATATTGCTCTTGGCGGTCGTGCTTACGGCCTGCCAAGACGCGCTCAAGCAGCCGCTGAAATTCTCCGTTTCGGTGGCGCCGAACGATTCCGTGCAGCAAGTCTCCGACACTTCTTATACCGCTCCCGTCGGTACGAGTGTCAAGTTCCTGTTCTCGGGTGAGCCCGATTTTATCTCGCTTACCTACAACATCTTCAACGAGACGCGCCCGACCTTGTCTTTCGATCACACCTTCAGTTGGAACAAGAATAATAGCAATGTCCAATTGCTTGTTTCTCCCGAATTCAGCGGGCTTTCCAAGTCCGATGCACATGCCGATTCCGCTTTGTTACGCGACCATGCGTGGGTGGACCTGACCGACAGCGTGGTGTGGGCAGAGAGGCTTAACGAGGTTAGCCACAACGAGATAGACTTGACACCCTATCGAGGCAAGAAACTCACGCTTGCGTTCCGTTACCATGCGCCGGCGGGTCTGCAGCCGATGTTCACGCTGTCGGGTCTGCAGATTCAGAGCCGTTTGGTCAAGACGGGTGCTATCAGTTCTACCACCGAAATGAGTGCTATGGGGTGGCAGGCGTTCGACATGTTCTCTCTCACGCCCGATTCGGCGGCGTACCATACGGGCAACGGCTTTGCCGAATGGGACTTGTCCGACTTGACATCTATCAAGTATCGACAGAACAAGGCGCAGCGTGCCGAGAACGAGGATTGGCTCTTGACGCGTGCCGTCTATATCCCGCTCGGCAAGGACGATGCCTCGGTGTCGGCTGCTATCAAGAACATCTATCTCAATGTCGAGGAGTACGATTTCACTTTCTCCGAGGCGGGAGAGTACACACTCGTCTTCTATGCGTCGAATGCTAATTTCGAGCAGCGGCTTCAGACTACACGAACCCTTAAATTTGTCATCTATGAATAGGCTGACTGCTGTCCTCGGTCTGTCGCTTGCCGCACTGTCGGCTATGGCGCAGTCCTACACTTTTGAGCAGAACTACACCAACTGGTCGGCGCAGCAGGGTACGCTTGCGCTCACCACCGACCACTACAAGCAGGGTGCCAAGAGCCTCAGTTGGACTACTTCGGGCAAGTCGGTGCTGTTGGTTTCGGGCTTCACCAAGTTCACCGCCACTACTGCCAATAGTTGCTTTATGCAGGTCTATCTGCCCACTGCCACGCAGGACACGCTTGTCGTTGAGTTCCTCAACGGCACTTCGGTCGTACGCACTGCGCATTTCCTCTGCAACTACAGCGGTTGGCGCGAGTTCAGCCGTGCCTATAGCGAGTATGCAACGACGAGCAGTTCGCCCGTGTCTGCCGTGCGCATGACGCTCTACCCAACGGATAGCAAGTCGCGTACTATCTGCTTCGACGATGTGTCGCTCAATAAGACCTCCGATGCCGCTCGAGTACCCGGCACGCAATGGGTGTTGGATGCTGCCTATTTCACGACCAACGCCACGCCGTTGACGCTTTGGGCAAACCCTGTCGATTTGCCGCTCACTACACCTACGGCGCAAGAACTAGCCGATGTGGAGACTGTCATTTCCCGTACCCAAACCTCACCGACTTACAATGACGGTTATGCCAAGCAGGCGAGAAATTGGGTGAAGAACAATATCTCGGTAGTGCGCAATGCCGACGGCACGCTGCTCAACGGCACGGTGCTTAATACCTCCGCCGCAGGGCTTACGACCGATTCGCTCAAGACCATCGGCTCTCGCCTGCAGTATCTCGCTGCGGGCAAGATTCAGGGTGCTGTCGGCATGGAGCAGGCTTTCGACGACTATCTCGATCTCCTGCTCGACCAAGGTCTTGGTGCGGGGGCTAACATCGCCTACCAGAGCAATTCCTATACCGCTCCTCGTGCCATTATTCCGCTTTTTGTATCTATCCTCCCCGCTTGCTCTGATACGCAAAAGACAGGGGTCATCGGGCTTATCAAGTGGCTGTCGTTCTACGGAATGTGCTACTACCCCGAAGACACCTACTTGAGCAATCTCTCGTCGGATGTCATCTATCTCTTCTTGCCCTATATGTACACCGCTGTGGCACAGAATCCCGATAAGGCAGAGGCGGTGCGTGATTTGCACGCCGTGCAGCGATTCATGAACCGTTCGATGGACTATGTCCCCGGTGGCGGCGATATTCTCAAGCCCGACGGTACGGGATTCCACCATAACAGCCACTACAACAACTATATGTACGCCTATCAGACTTTTGTGACGGGCGTATATGCGTTGCGCAGTACGGCGTTCTCGCTCTCCGAGACGGCGTATGCCCATTTTGCCAAGGCAGTAGTGAGTGTCTATCTGATGGCGACGGGCGGCAAAGCGGACACCCGTTACTTTGCCACCTCCCTCTCGGGGCGCAATCCGTACGCATCGGGCAGCAAGTTGGCATTCAATAAGACCAATTTCCAGAACCTGATTGCAGCGGGCGATGCGTATCCCGAGGTGCAGACTGAGTTGAAGAGTGCGTATAACTATTTCTATCAGGCTGCTACCTATTCTTCCGTCCCGAACGAGGACTACGACGGCGTTTATCAATTCAACTACAGCCCGATTGCCGTCGTGCGTCGGGGCAATTGGGTGGCTACTATGCGTGCGCCCACTTCCAAGTTCTGGGGGGCAGAGATCTATAGCAAGAAGAATCGGTTCGGACGCTATCAGAGTCATGGTTCGCTCGAAGTGATGTATGCCGGCACTTCGCTCGCGGCGAGCGGATACCCCACCAATCAGACGGGCGGCGGCTGGGATTGGAATGTCGTCCCCGGCACTACCACGGTGCATTATACCTCGTGGCAGGAGATGATGCCCAACAAGAACCTTACCCAGCGTATTGATCAATTTAGCAACGGCACTAATTTCGCGGGGGCTTTGGCAGATGATTCAGTGGGTGTCTTTGCCGCCAACTTGAGCCAGACCGACCGTTGGGGCAGTGGTTCTCTACTCTTCACGCCCACCAATCTTACGGCGCACAAGTCGGTCTTTATCTTCGATAGTATTCTCGTGGCGATAGGCTCTGACATCAACTCGTCGGGTACTTATTCCGACGACCGAATTACCGCCACTAATCTCTTCCAAACTCTTATTACATCGGGTTTGGGTGCGTTGGTAGTCAATGGAACGGAGGTTAAATCCGACTATTCCGAAACGCTGCCTGCGGGTTCTAATTGGTTACTCACGCCGACGGGTACTGGCTACTATCTGCCCGCTACCAATAGCGGCGTGCAGGTGTTCTACGGCTCGCAGACTACACCGAAGGAGACGGGTGCGGACTATCAATCACCGACCACCAAGGCGACTGCCGCCAAGGCGTATATCAATCACGGCTCCAAGTGCAATGGCAAGCAGTATGCTTTCGTGGTCGTACCCGCCACCACTTCGGAGGCTATGGCGGATTTAGCCAAACAGATGGACGCAGGCACAGTCTATCGTATCTATCAACAGGACGCTTCGGTGCATGCCGTCGGCTGTGGCAATACCATAGGCTATGCGTTCTATTCGGCAGCGCAGAACCTGTCGTACGGTATCGTGCGTTCCACCACGCACCAGCACTTGCTGACGGACACCTACGATGCGACCACGGAGACGCATACCTTTGCGGCTTGCAATCCGAATCTTGAGCCGAAGACCGACGCTACCTATTCGTGGGTAGCCTCTACCACCGAGACCACCATTGTTTTAGACGGCGAGTGGTATATCCGTGCCAATGAGCCGGGGATCGACTACTCGTCCAGAGTGCTGTCTTCCACCATTGTCAATGGTACAACCGAGGTGGTACTGTCCTTCACAGAGGGCGCGCCCGTGTACTTCGAGGCAAGCACCAGTGCGACGACGCTTGTCAACCCTGCGACCGATACCGACTGTCGTATTCGCCGTTGCGACGACCTGCTCGAAATCACATGGCAAGGGACTACGGTCAATCAGGTTGCACTCTATACAGCAGACGCTCGGTTGGTCTATAGCACGAGCGTTGCTCCGCAGCGCCGCTCATGTACGGTGGCTATCGATACGCTCCCCGAAGGCACTTACATCTGCCGCGCCGGCGATGCGTATCTGAAGTTCATCAAGTAGCGGTACGGCACACCGAAGCCATGCGTTGCGTATCGGAGAACCTATGTTCATCTTACGCTTATCTTATACTTATCTTATACTTATCTTATACTTATCCTATACTTATCTTATACACCTATTTCGTTACTGTCTTATGAAAAAATCGTTGTTACCTGCACTTGCCCTGGCTTGTGTCCTAACCGGTTGCAATCCGCATCCGAATGCCCTCCCATATAACCATATCATCTCCACTGCGCGGCAGCAGATAGACCACCAAATAGCCCTGGTGGAGCAGGACACGACCCAAGTCCTCAATCCCCGCTCGGTCGTCAATGGTGTTATTCAGTACATTCCTATTGACGACTGGTGCTCCGGATTCTTCCCCGGTACGGTGTGGGAACTCTATCGCCTGACGGGCGACGAGAAGTACCTCCCCTACGCCACGCGCTACACGCTTGCACTCGATAGTATTCAGCACCTGAAATGGCACCACGACATCGGCTTTATGATTGACTGTTCCTACGGGCAGGCGTACACCGTGACGCACAACCCTGCATACGCCGATGTCATCGTGGAGTCGGCACGCTCGCTCGCCACACGCTTCCGCCCCGCTGCGGGAGTGCTCCAATCGTGGGACGAAGACCGCGGCTGGCAAGGCAAGCGCGGTTGGATGTGTCCGACCATTATCGATAACATGATGAACCTCGAACTGATGTTCAAGGCAACCGAGTTGAGCGGCGATTCGTCTTTCCGCCGAATGGCTATCAGCCACGCCGATACGACAATGAAGTATCATTTCCGCCCCGACTACAGTTGCTACCATGTGGTGGACTACGATAAGGTGCAGGGTGGGGTGCGCCGTTGCTGTACCGCCCAAGGCTATGCCGACGCATCCACTTGGGCGAGAGGCGAAGCGTGGGCACTCTACGGCTATGCCGTATGCTACGGCTATACCCACGATGCACGCTACTTGGAGCAGTGCCGCCATATCTATGACTTCATCTTCACGCATCCTCGCTTGCCCGAAGACTTGGTGCCGTATTGGGACTACGACGACCCGACGATACCGAATGCGCCCCGCGACGCCTCGGCGGCGGCAGTTACTGCCTCGGCACTCTATCAGTTGAGCGAGTGGATTCCCGAGTATCGGCAGACTGCTGACCGTATCATGCAGTCGCTCTCGTCGCCTGCGTACTTGGCGTTGGTGGGTACGAACGGGAACTTTCTCCTAATGCACTCGGTGGGTGCGCTGCCTTTCGGCGGCGAGATTGATGTACCTATCAACTACGCCGACTACTACTACCTCGAAGCCCTCTTGCGGTCGCTCCATAAAGACTAATCGCCTATGTCGTCCCGTTTGTATTCGCTTCGTCTGTGGGTTGTGCTGCTCTGCCTCTTGGGGGCAGGGCGCGCTGTTTGTCAAGCAGAGTATAACCACCCCGCTATTCTCTCCTTTGAGGAGGCGGTTGCGCCTGCCGAGGTGAGCCGTGGCGGGAAATTGTCCCTATCGGATAAGCATTATAAGCACGGGAAGCAGGCGCTCTGCTATGCGTGGCGCAAATCGGGGACATACTTGTCGATTCGGCAACCGATTGCGTACGAATACAAGAAGACGGTCAATTCGGACAACAGCGTCTATACCTTCATCTTCTGGATGTATCTTGAACAACCGCTACAAGACTCCGTGCGGTTTGAGTTTCGGAAGGGAGGAAAGGTGTGCTGCCGGTTTAATTATGGGGCGGACTTTACGGGATGGCGAGGCGCATGGGTGGCGTTCCTTCGGGATATGCAAGGCACGCCCGAAGAAGGCATGGACGAGTTGCGAATCTATCCGCCCGCCGGTAGCAAGCACGGGGCGATGTATCTCGACCATATCATTCTCTCCTCGCTGCAAGACATTCGACACCACACCGCCGATGTGCAAGCACCGTACATCAATCCGCGCACGGAGAACCATTGGCTCGTCCTGCTCCGCTCGTGGCGGCAAGACTACGACCTGCCGCTGCCCGAAACGGTAAGCAATCGGGAAAAACGAGATGTGCGCACCATCCAAAAGCGAATGGACAAGCACCTGCTGCCCGCTCGGAGCAAAGCAGAGCCGTTGTCGGCGCTTAGGGAGCGCTATGCGGTGTATCAATTGGACAAGGGGCAGGGACTGCCCATCTTCTTTGAACGATACGGCGAGGCGTACGAGCATTGGGACAAAACAACCTCTTACACCGCGAAAATCGGTGAGCGAGGGTTGAGCCGCACCAATCAGCTGCTATACGACTTGGCGGTGGCGTACCGCTACGCCGACGGGACGGAACGAGATACGCTGGGCAGTATGTTCCTTCGGCTGACACGACATCTGCTCGACCAAGGTTTTCAGGCGGGGAGCGCCATGGGTACGCTGCACCACTTGGGCTATAGCATGCGGCTGTTTTACCCCGCGATGTATCTGATGCGAGAGCCGCTCGGCGAAGCGGGGCTGCTCGGCGAGGTGCAACAGGCCATGGAATGGTTCAGCGGGGCAGGCGAAATAAAACAAGCACCGACCGTGATTGGCATGGATATTGACGCCTTCAACACAAGCCTCGAAGGGCGGCTGATGAGTGTGCTGCTGATGGGAGATGGTAAGGCGCAGGTTCGGGCGCTCGGTGCATTTTCACGCCGGGTGGATAACGGCTATCGCTACAGCGACGGGCTGTCGGGAAGTTTTAAGCCCGACGGCACGATATTTCACCACTGCAACCACTATCCCGCTTACGCCGTGGGCGGACTGACGGGGGCAGTGGATGCGCTCTACTTCCTGCACGGAACGAGCTGGGCCATCAGCGAGGAAAGCCATGCGATTCTCAAGCAGTCGTTGCTCGCGATGCGCACCTATTGCAACCTGCTGACGTGGCCGCTTTCGCTCTCGGGGCGGCATCCCGACGGCAAAGGACACTTGATACCGAGCCAATTCGGACTGCTGTCGGTTTGCGGCAGCCCCGACGGCACGGAGGCGGTGGATAAAGAGCTGGCGGGGGCGTACTTGCGCCTGACCCGCGACCGCAACGACAGCACAAGCCGCCTGCCCGTGCGGCAATACCGCAAAGAATATGAACAGGCGGGGCTGACGGAGCCGGAAAAATCGCCCACAGGCAGTTGGTCGTACCCCTACTCGTGCCTGCAAGTGCAGCGGCGAGGGGATTGGATGGTGGCCATAAAAGGGCATAGCCGCTATATTTGGAATACGGAGACCTACGAGAAGTGCAACCTATACGGGCGATACCTGAACTACGGCAATGTGCAGATATTAGGAAGCGGCCGACCGATTTCGAATTTCGGCTCGGGCTATCGGCAAGAGGGATTTGACTGGGCGCATATTCCCGGCACGACAGCAACCGTGCGACCGATTGACTCGCTGCGGGCACGAATCGAAAACGCGGATGTGAATGCGGGATTTGAAGAGATGCTGCAAAGCGACGAGGCCTTCTGCAACGGGTTGTCGTTTGGCGGACAGAGCGCTTGGGGCATGAAACTGCACAGCCACGACAAATACGACGGCACGCTGAGGGCACGCAAGTCGGTATTCTGCTTTGAGAATCGAGTAATCTGCCTCGGCACGAATATTTGCAGCGACTATCCCGCTCCGACGGAGACGACGCTCTTCCAAGTGGAGACGGCGGAAAATAAGGCGACGGAAACGGCTGCGCTGACCGATGGATTCGGCAATTATTACTATCCGTTCTCGGATTCGCTCTATGTGCGCTCGGGTCTGCAACACTCCCGCCACGAGGAGACGGATGCGCCGACCGAGGGCTATTTTACGCTGGCCGCTCTGTCGCACGGCGTGGCACCGAAAAATGCGCACTATGAATATGTGGCGGTGGTGCAACCCGAAAGCGTGCCGACCGAGCAAGAGGTGAAGGCGTCGTACCGAGTGGTGCAAGCGGATTCGGCGGCGCACATCGTGCAAGATACGAGTGGGGTGACGGCTTACGTTCTGTTTGAGCCGCAAGCGGCCTTCGAAAACTCGCTGCCCTGCTTGCTCTTTACGCAAAAGACGGCGCAAGGCATGACGCTGTGGGCAAGCGACCCTGACCTGCACCTCTACGAGGGCGCGTCCGACGAGAGCTACGACGAGAACGGGAAACGGAAAGAGCGCATCATCTATTCGTATCCATGGAAAGATGACCCCTCGCGCATGAGTCGGCTGAGGCTGACGCTGCCGGGGCAATGGAAAATCGCTCGTTCGGCGGCGGACTTCCCGACCGACTCGACCTATACCACCCCGACGGCGGAGGTAACGGGACAAACCACGCTCCTGACGATTCCGTGCCAACACGGCATGGGGACAACGGTAGAACTGCTGCCACTGTGAGAAAAGAAACGGAATGAGAAAACGACTATACATCTTGATTGCTTGCGCCTGCGTGGCACTATGTGCTACGGCAACGGACTATTTCTTCCGCCCCGTCAATCTGGCGGAGGGGCTGCCGCAGATGTCGGTGCAGAGCATCTATCAAGATGAGGAAGGGCTGATGTGGTTCGCCACCCGACAAGGGTTGGCACGCTACGACGGCACGACCATGCGAGTGCTCAATCCCGACCCGAAAGACAGCTGCTCGCTGTTCTCGCCCGTGGTGGAACAAGTCTGCGGGGACAAGCAGGGGCGAATCTATATCCGCACGACGGGCATCAACTGCTACGACCTGCACACGGCGACGCTCTCGCGCATAGTGTCACCTGCGGACCGTCCGCAAACGATGCTGCCCATCGACAACGGACTGCTGCTGTCGGTGCGGAACCATATTTGCCGCTATACCCCCGCCACGGGGATGACGGACACGCTCTGCGCCGTGCCGGACTCGTGCGGGCGGGTTTGCACCTTGACACTGAGCCACGGCAGACTGTGGGTCGGCACGGAGCGGGGATACCTGCTGTGCTTCGCGCGCATGGAAGGGGCGGAGGAGAAAGAAAGCGTCCGGCAAACGGCCGTCACCTCGGCACACTACGACCTCGGCAGTCAGGTGGCGGAGATATACGAAGACGCTGCCCACACGCTATGGATAGGGACTTGGGCGAACGGACTCTATGCGCTCTCGACCACGGGACTCAAACACTACGGCACAGATACAGGACTGCTGTCGGATTTTGTGCGGGCTGTGTATCAAGACGGCGCCCATCAGCTCTGGATTGGCACGGATGTGGGGCTGCAATGCGTGACGACGGGCGAATGCTATCTGCAAGGGCAATCGATTTGGGTGCTATACGGCGACCGAGTGGGAAACTTGTGGGTGGGCACCTACTTCGACGGGGTGTCGTATTTCAATCCGTCGTTCGATTTCTATCGACGCATTTCGCTGCCGCTCGCACCGTTCCCCGTAATCAGTTCGATACTGGAACTGCCCGACGGTTCGTTCTGCCTGATGACGGAGGGAAACGGGCTCTACATAGTGTCCGCTGCGGGCGAGGTGCTGCATACATGGGAGACGCCCAACATAAAATCGTACCATTTTGACGCCGCGCACAACCGACTCTATCTCGGAACGCACTTGGGCGGGCTCTACTGCCTCGACCTGCAGACGCTCAAGATGACACACTATACGCTGCCCGCCAAACAATACGGCAGCCATATCGTGCGAGCGATTGTGGCGATGGGCGATACGCTGCTGCTTGGCACGCACAACGGTGTGTTTACTTTTGATACGGAGCGGGCAAGTTTCTCCATACTGTCGGACACGCTGACGCAAGTGATGCGCAAAGTGGTGGCGATGGAGCGGGACGGCGAGACGCTCTACCTCGGCGGCGAGAAACTGCTGACCTACGACCTGCGAACGCAGGCGGTGCGCACGATACCGCTGCCCTGCACGAGCATTGAGAAACTGCTGGTGGGGCCGCAACATCGGCTTTGGATAGGCACGGACGGGAGCGGGCTTATGGTCTATACGCCCGCCAAGGAACAGACGGCGGTGCTCTCGCACGAGCAGGGCGGACTGCAGAACAACTACATCCGAAACCTGATACAGACCCGCGCGGGGAATGTGCTAGCGGTTACAACCCACGGATTCAGCATGATAGACCCCGCCACGCTGCATATATCGAACTACACGCCGGGACCCTACATGCCGCTCTCTTCGCTCTACAACGG
>CAVFIY010000009.1:0-21816 GCA_963622435.1 Bacteroides uniformis
CGCCGTTCTTGCCTTCTGCAAGGTCTTTCTCTACAATCTGCTCAATGAAATTGAGACTTCTTTCTTCCGATTCCATCACTTGATTTAATTATGAATTATGAATTAAGAATTATATGCTCAGTGCGCCTAATTAAGAATTAAGAATGAAGAATTATGAATTATATGTTCATTGTATCCTCATTGCATCCTCATTGCTTTTTTTCTGTTTCTCCCTGTGGTTACCCTGATGTTACCCTGTTCTTATGCCGTCTAACTTCTAACCTCTAACAGTCCGAAGGACGGTCTAACAGCGCAGCGGTCTTTCAGCCCTTTAGTAAATCGGTCTTTTAGTCCCGCAGGGACGGTCTTGTGTCCTTTAGCGCAGCGGTCTTTCAGCCGTAAGGCGGTCTAGTTGATTCCTCGAATTATCCCTCTTGGTGAGGCTTTGACAAACTCGAGGATGGTGTTGCGCTCGGGGGTCTCCGCTACGGTGGCTTCTATCTGCTCCACCGCCTGCGACACATTCAGCCCCGACATATAGAGCAGGCGATAGGTGTCTTGGATAGACGCTATCTGCTCACGGGTGAAGCCGCGGCGGTTCAGCCCCACGGAGTTGATACCGCAGTACGATATCGGCTCACGGGCTGCAATGGCGAATGGCGGGATGTCTTTATTCACACGCGAACCGCCCTGTACCATGACATGGCTGCCGATATGCGAGAACTGATGTACGAGCGTACCGCCGCCGATGATAGCCCGGTCCTCGACCACCACCTCGCCCGCCAGTTGCACGGCGTTAGACATGATGATATGGTCGTGCAGCAAACAGTCGTGTGCCACATGGCAGTACGCCATGATAAGGCAGTTATTGCCCACCACGGTCTTGCCTTTGCTTGCCGTCCCGCGGTGGATAGTGGCGCACTCACGAATAGAGGTGTTGTCGCCGATATAGACATAAGTCTTCTCGCCGTGGAACTTCAAGTCCTGCGGGATAGCACCCACTACGGCAGAGGGGAAAATATGGCAGTTCTTGCCGATACGCACGCCCTCACAGATAGTGGCGTTGGCGTCGATAATCGTTCCTGCGCCAATCTCGACATCCTTGTCGATAAATACAAATGGACCTATCTGTACAGAAGGGTCTATCTTGGCTTCCGGATGAATAAAGGATAATGGTTGCATATGTGTGGCATTTATGACCTCCCCAAGCCCCTCCAAAGGAGGGGGTGTCTGAGTATGGTCGGGGTTTATATCGTTGTGCTGTGGGGGCTATAGCGACTATAGCGACTATAGCATCTATAGCATCTATAGCATCTATAGCATCTATAGCATCTATAGCATCTATAGCGGCTATAGTTTCCACCACGCAATTCCTAATTCCTAATTCCTAATTCCTAATTGTTGTAACGCTTTATTCCTCAGTTGTCGGCAGCACTGGGTGTTGAAGGTATGCCCCGGTCGGAGTGCAATCAGTTTGCCCTGCAGGCGGCAGCCGAGCAACGACATATCGCCTATCAGGTCGAGTAACTTATGCCGCGACGGCTCGTTCTGGTAGTTGAGCGGCGACAAGTACCCGAGTTTAGTCGCGTCCAAGTGCGGTGCGCCCAGCCGCTCGGTCATGTAGTCCAAGCCCTCCTGCGACATCTGCGTCTCGTAGATGACCAACGCATTCTGCAGGTCGCCGCCTTTGATAAGTCCCATACGCAGCAGCGGCTCTATCTCCCGCACGAAACAGAAAGTGCGGGCGGCTGCAATCTCGTTTGGGTACTCGCTGAGGTCGTGCAGGTAGGCGTGCTGCTCGCGCAGCAGCCCCGTGGGGTAACTGACCGTCACCTCCACCTCGTAGTGGTCGGACGGCACGATGAACAGGCTGTTGCCGCGCTCGGATACATACTTGATAGGCTCCGTCACAACAAAGACTTTCTGCTCGGCGTCCTGCTCTTGCAGCCCCGCCTCCCGAATGGCTTTGACGAACAGCCGTGCGCTGCCGTCGAGGATAGGCATCTCGGGACCGTTGAGTTCAATCAAGCAGTTGTCCACGCCCAAGGCGTAGAGGGCAGAGAGAGCATGCTCCACGGTGGAAATCTTCCATGCGCCATGCTCCAGCACCGTGCCGCGCTCGGTCGCGCTGACATAGTCCGCCACCGCCTCGTAGGTAGGCTTGCCGGGCAGGTCGATACGGCTCATGCGCACGCCCGTGTTCGCCTCCGCGGGGAGGAAAGTGGCGGTGATATGCAGCCCCGTATGCAACCCCTTTCCCGACAGGGTAAAAGGCTTCTGTAGTGTATGTTGGTTCATATATTATAGATGTTAGATGTTAGACCGCTGCGCTGTTAGACCGCCTTACGGCTGTTAGACCGCCTTACGGCTGTTAGACCGCTGCGCTGTTAGATGTTAGACCGTCTCCGGGTTGTCGGATGTGCTACCTTGCTTAATTACTAATCGTCCCCCCCCCCCTCCTTTGGAGGGGTCGGGAGAGGTCTTATTCCCCTCCTTTGGAGGGGTGAGGGGAGGTCTCCTCTAGTTGATTTACTTTCCGTATGAGTTCGGGCAGTTGCTTGAAACCGACCGAGGAGCGGCGCCAGTTCATCGCATCGATAGCGGGCGAACCCTGGTACATTCCCGGCTTGCGCACCGAGCCTGCTACGCCTGCCTGCGCCCCGAAGACACAGCGGTCTGCTATCTCGATATGCCCTGCCACGCCTGCCTGCCCGGCGAGGATACAGTGGCTGCCTATCTTCGTCGAGCCTGCTACGCCCGACTGCGCACACATAAAGGTCGATTCGCCCACCTCCACATTGTGCGCCACCTGCACGAGGTTATCCAACTTGGCATTCGTATGCACGCGCGTGCTGCCCATCATCGCACGGTCTATCGTCGTGTTCGCCCCTATCTCCACATCGTCCTCTATCACGACATTGCCTATCTGCGGTATCTTTTGGTTCACGCCCTGTGCGTCCGGCTCGAAGCCGAAACCGTCTGCGCCGATGACCACGCCCGCGTGGAGGATACAGCGGCTGCCGATGACGCAGTTGTAATAGACTTTCGCCCCTGCGTACAGCACAGTGCCGTCGCCAATGCGTACATTATCACCGATATAGACCTGCGGGTATATCTGCACGCCCTTGCCCAGATGCACATTCTTCCCGATGTACGCAAACGCCCCGATATACGCGTCCTCCGGCACCTCCACGCCCTCGCTGATGTATGCAGGCTGCTCCACACCACGGCGGGCGGGGTTCATCGCCTGCGCCACCATCTGCAGCAGTTGCGCCATCGCCCCGCGGGCGTTCTCGACGCTGATGACCGTCGCTTTCGACACGGGTTCTTTGCCCTGCAAAAGGGAGGCTGTCACCAGCACCACCGAGGCGTTGGTCTCCGCCAGGTAGGGTAGGTATTTCTCCTCGCAGAGGAAGCAGAGTTTGCCCTCCGTGGCTTTCTCAATCGGGGCGACATCGCTCACGGTGCGTGCCGCATCGCCGTACAGTTTCCCGCCCAATACCAGGGCTATTTGTTGTGCTGTAAATTGCATACTTTCCAATTAAAGTCCGACCTCCCCACTCCCCGACCTCCCCAACAGCGTAAGCGCCTCCAAAGAAACCTCCCCAACCCCTCCATAGGAGGGGCTATCGGAGTATGGTCGGTTATTATTAGTTATTATAGTTTTAGTTATTTCTTTGTCTTACTCCCCTCCTCTGGAGGGGTGAGGGGAGGTCTTGTTCTCCTCTGCTAGCCCCTCCTTTGGAGGGGTGAGGGGAGGTCTTTGCCCCGCTCTGTTAGCCCCTCCTCTGGAGGGGTTGGGGAGGTCATCTCCTAAACTCAAACAGATACAGTTTGCGGGGCTTGCGGGTAAGGGACTGGAGGTCGAGTATCTCACTGGCGGAGGCGATGTCCCGCACCGTGCCGTCCTGATAGAGGATGTCTATTGAGTCGTCTTTCTCCGAATAGGTATTGCTCGTCGAGACATGCTCCACGAAGAAATACCGTGCCTCCTCCTCGCTGATGCCGAGTGCCTCGGCGTAGTGGCGGCGCAGAATCTGCTTCTCCATATCCGTCAGCGGCTCGGTGAGCAGTCGCCCGCGGAACAGGCTGCGGTTGATGAACGCCACGCTCAGTTCGCGCAGCACCGTGTCGTCCGACGACATCCATACCTTAATGGCAGATAGCACATCCGTGTCGTCCAACAGTGCGTATTGGCGCAGTGCCTCACTCCCCAAGGCGAAGTCCGACGCCTGCGCCTGCCGATAGAGGAAATAGCGCAGGGCGGGCGACCCGAACAGGTCTTTCCCGTTGCGTGCCAACTCCTTTGCACGCGCGAGTATCTTAATAAGGTGTTGCTCGGCGGCGACGGAGGTCTTATGCAGATAGACTTGCCAGTACATCAGCCGTCGCGCGACGAGGAATTTCTCCACCGAGTAGATGCCCTTAATCTCCACCACTAGGCGGTCGTCCACCACATTCAACATCTTCAGCAACCGCTCGCTCGCCACACGCCCCTCCTGCACGCCCGTGAAGAACGAGTCGCGGCAGAGGTAGTCCATCCGGTCCACATCCAACTGACTGGAAATCAATTGATGTAGGAAATGGCGGGGGTATTGGTCGCGGAAGATGGCTATCGCCTCGTCCAGCGGGCGTTGCTGCCATATCTGCTGCTCGCCCGACTCGGAGAGGTCGTAGTTAATCTGCTCCATCATCAGGAGTGAAATCTCCTCGTGCGTTATCCCGTCCACCAGCGTATGCTCCAGCACATGCGAGAAAGGGCCATGCCCGATGTCGTGGAGCAGGATAGCCGCCAACGCCCCGTTCGCCTCGTTCTCGCTGATAGCCACGCCTTTCGCCCGCAGGGCGGCGATGCCCTCGTTCATCAGGTGCATCGCACCCAGCGAGTGGGAGAAACGGCTGTGCATTGCCCCGGGATAGACCAAATAGGACAGCCCCAACTGACGAATGCGGTTGAGGCGTTGCACATACGGATGCTGCAGCACATCGTACAGCAGGCTATTCGGAATGGAGAGAAACCCGAATACGGGGTCGTTGATTATCTTCCGTTTGTTGGTCATACGCTGCTCGAAACGGATTTATCCTCCCCAACGGTAGGTGAATGTGATACCTAATATCAAATACCCGTCCGGGGTCTCATTTGGCACCCCCTCGGGTGTCATATTATCGGGGTAGCCATCGAAGTTACACTCTTTCGTGTCTATCAAACCGATATGCCCGCCAAAGTGTACACCTATGCGCCAGTTATTGTCTATGTCAAAGGTATAGCCCACCTCCAGCGGTACAACGGGTAGCCACTTGATAGCCCCCTTCGTTTCTTCTTTGTAGTATGTGTATGTGACGGAGTTCATCATACAGCCGATACCGGCGTACACATAGAACCCGTAGTCCAACCACGGATACCACTCCACGCCCGCATCTAACTCGCCAAAGATTGTCCAAAAATGGTCTTTCCCTGTGCTGCCGTCTTTGTCGGGATGGTCGCCGTGGATATAACCCGAACCGAGCGTGGCACGGAAATCCACGCCTTTGCCCATCGCTACATAGTAGGAGAATGAGCCGCCGCCCGTCCAGTTGGAGAGGATACGCGTACTTACACCCTTTTTATCGATGTCGTCGTACGAATAGAACATATCGAGTGAGAGGGCGATACCCTGTTCGTTTTGGCGCGGAGCGGTAGAGTACAGCCCCTTCATAGACTTGTTTCCGCCTGCGGAACGCTTGGAGGAATAAGAAGCGGAAGAGGTGTTGCCGGAATGATTCGTTTGGTTTTGTGAAGCACCTTTCTTGGTGCGAGCATTGTAAGTGCCGGTACGGGAAGACTTGGTCTTGGAGGCTCGGCGAATGGAAATGGAGGTATTGTTGGCAGAAGCAACCGGATTTTCTTCCGCTCGCAACGCAGGTGCATAGTGCAGCAACAGCACTACTACCGACAACGAGATTAACCAATGGTTCTCCATAAAGACAAACAAAATCGCCGCAAAGGTACAAAAAAGAAATGATTGTTACAAGTAAAGTGCCTATTTTCTTTGTCTTTCCGTGTTTTATGAGGTAGTGGCGTGTCAGTGGCGAGTCGGTGTCTTGTCGGTGGCGAGTCGCCACAGACGATAGATTTCGAGGCGTTTGGGCAGTGCATAACTGCTGTTAGGAAAATGTCTGTATAGTGTCGTGCTAGTGCATAAAATTTGTTTATTAGGGAGATTATTTCGTTGTGAATCAGGAGGGGTAAGCGGACTTCCTCCCTTGCTCAAGCCACGCCTAAGCCAACCTCAAGCCACGCGTAAGGGAGAAAAGATGTACTCGTAAGTGTGTAAATGTGGAGATTGGTAAGTGGCACGGTGGAGGCGATGTGTAAATGTGTAAGTGCGTAAATTCATAAATGAGCGCAGGCGTTATTTCTCGAAATTTGGTACTATCAGAAAAAAAGTGTACCTTTGCACCGCATTTTATAGGCTCTCGCCGCACAATAGTCTAACCTCTAACAGCGCAGCGTTCTAACTTCTAACAGTGCAACGGTCTAACAGCCGTAAGGCGGTCTAACTTCTAACAGTGCAACGGTCTAACAGCGAACGCAGTGAGCGGTCTTTCAGCCTATAGGCGGTCTAACATCTAAACAACAATGGACAAAATACGCAATTTCTGCATCATAGCACATATCGACCACGGTAAGAGTACCTTGGCAGACCGTATGTTGGAACTCACGGGGACGGTGGACAAGAAAGACATGGAGAACCAGGTGCTGGACGATATGGAACTGGAGAAAGAGCGTGGTATCACTATCAAGAGCCACGCCATTCAGATGCAGCACAAGGGCTATACGCTCAACCTGATTGACACCCCGGGGCATGTGGACTTCTCTTACGAAGTGAGCCGCTCGATAGCCGCCTGCGAGGGCGCACTGCTGGTGGTGGATGCCTCGCAGGGCGTGCAGGCACAGACGATTAGCAACCTCTATATGGCACTGGAACACGACTTGGAGATTATCCCCGTAATGAACAAGTGTGATATGGACTTCGCCATGCCCGACAAGGTAGAGGACGAGATAATCGACTTGATAGGTTGCAAGCGGGAGGAGATACTGCGCTGCTCCGCCAAGACAGGCGACGGCGTGCCTGCGATACTGGACGCTATTATAGAGCGTATCCCCGCCCCGAAGGGCGACCCCGATGCCCCGCTGCAGTGCCTCGTCTTCGACTCTATATTCAACAGTTTCCGCGGTATCATAGCCTACTACAAGGTGATAAACGGCACACTCCACTCGGGCGACCGCGTGCGCTTTGTCAATACGGGCAAGGAGTACGATGCGGACGAGATAGGCGTGCTGAAACTCGATATGCAGCCGCGCGAGACTATCTCCGCAGGCAATGTGGGGTATATCATCTCGGGCATTAAGACATCCAGTGAGGTGCGAGTGGGCGACACCATTACCCATGTGGCTCGCCCGTGCGAACAGGCGATAGACGGGTTCGAGGAAGTGAAGTCCATGGTCTTTGCGGGGGTCTATCCCATTGAGGCAGAGGACTATGAAGACCTGCGGGCGAGCCTCGAGAAACTACAACTCAATGACGCCAGCCTGACTTTCCAACCCGAGTCATCCATCGCCCTGGGATTCGGATTCCGCTGCGGCTTCTTGGGGCTGCTCCACATGGAGATAGTGCAGGAACGCCTCGACCGCGAGTTCAACATGGATGTGATAACCACCGTGCCGAATGTGAGTTATAATGTCTATCGCAAGGACGGCACCATGGTAGAGGTGCATAACCCTGCGGGCATGCCCGACCTGACGGAGATAGACCGTATCGAGGAGCCGTACATCCGTGCGAGTGTCATCACGACGAGCAACTTCATAGGACCCATTATGACACTCTGCCTCTCGAAACGGGGCGAACTCGTCAAACAGGAATACATATCGGGCGACCGTATGGAACTGCTGTTCGACATGCCGTTGGGCGAGATAGTGATAGACTTCTATGACAAACTGAAGAGTATATCCAAAGGCTACGCATCCTTCGACTGGCACCAAAACGGCTTCCGCCCGTCGAACCTGGTCAAACTAGACATCCTGCTCAACGGCGAACAGGTGGACGCACTCTCCACGCTGACGCACCGAGATAATGCAGTCGATTTCGGCAGAAAGATGTGCGAGAAGTTAAAGGAACTGCTGCCCCGCCAACAGTTCGACATCGCCATTCAGGCGGCGATAGGGGCAAAGATTATCGCCCGCGAAACGGTGAAACAAGTGCGTAAGGATGTGCTTGCCAAGTGCTACGGCGGTGATGTGAGCCGCAAACGCAAACTGCTCGAGAAACAGAAGAAAGGCAAGAAACGAATGAAGCAGATAGGTAATGTGGAAGTCCCGCAGAAAGCCTTCCTTGCCGTGCTGAAACTCGACTGATTTGGCACAGAATTTGCAAACTAACTGCGATTTAGAGAGGAAGATAGGGGGTATAGCATTTATAGAGGCTATAGCAACTATAGAACCTATAGCATCTATAGCGGCTATAGCAACTATAGAGAGGACAATCCATTCTTAATTCATAATTCTTAATTCATAATTAGACGAATCGACAACCAAATATATAACTAACAAACTAATTGACTAAACTATCTTTTTATGGAACAATTTGTGCATAGCGCGTGGAGTATGATACCGTTCGGCATCATGCTGCTCGCGATTGCTATCGGCCCGATAGTGGCAGAAAAGTTCTGGGAGAAGAATGTCAACAAACTGATTGTGTCCCTCGTGCTGGGTATCCCGACCGCAGTCTGCCTCGTGATAGGCGGCATGGCGCACGACTTGGAACATCAGGTGGTGTTCGACTACATCCCCTTTATTATTCTGTTGTTGGCACTGTTCGTTATTACCGGTGGTATCCACATCAGCGGTGATATCAAAGCCAAACCTATCGTCAATACCGGCCTGCTCGCGCTGGGCTGGGTGCTGGCGAGTGTCATGGGAACGACAGGTGCTGCCATGCTGATGATTCGCCCCCTTATTACGACGAACCAACAGCGGAAGCACACTGTACACACCATTCTTTTCTTCATCGCATTGGTGGCAAACTGCGGCGGTCTGCTGACCCCGCTCGGAGACCCCCCATTGTTCATGCTCTTCCTCCGCGGGGCAAGTTTCACTTGGTTCCTGCACCTGCTGCCCGAATGGGCATTCGTAGGCGGTCTGCTGCTGATAATCTACTTCTGCATGGATACCTACTACTACAAGAAAGAGGACTGGACGGCGCTCAGTGCGGACGCACGCGAGAAAGTGCCTATGCAGTTGAAGGGCGGGATTAACTTCCTCTACCTGCTGGGCGTTATCTTGAGTGTAGCATTCATCAACGAGGGCTTTATCCCCCAAATGGGCGAAGAAGACGCGCCGCTGTGGGTGAAGTTCCTGCGTGAGATAGTACTCGTGGCACTGACGCTGTTGAGTTACTTCACTACGAAGAAAGAAGTGCGCTTCGACCTCAACAAGTACTCCTGGGACCCGATTGTAGAAGTGGCAGTGCTGTTCCTCGGCATCTTCACCACGATGACCCCTGCACTGGCATACCTGAAAGCCAATGCGGCAAGTCTCGGGCTGACTGCGCCGTGGCAGTTCTACTACGCAACGGGTGCGCTCTCGTCGTTCCTCGATAATACGCCGACCGCCGTGGCATTCCACGGTGTGGCAAGCGGTCTGCCCGAAGCCATAGCGGCTGCCGGTGCAGGCGTGGTAAGCGGAGTGTTTGAGGGTACGAGTTTCGTAGCAGGCGTACCGGAGATATTGCTCAAAGCCATCTCACTGGGTGCGGTAATGTTCGGTTCGATGACCTACATCGGCAATGGACCTAACTTCATGGTAAAGGCAATTGCAGAGGAGAACAACATCAAGATGCCGTCCTTCTTCGGCTATATGTACAAGTTCTCACTGATTATCCTACTGCCGGTTTACATACTCGCACAGTTACTATTCCTGCACTAACACAAACGGTGGCGGCTATGGGACTACCATGGCCGCCACTCTTATTATACAACGATAACAGACTACGCATATATACGCGAAGCGAATATACGCAAAGCGACCATACGCTTCAGCGACCATACGCGAAGCGACTATACGCTTCAGCGACCATACGCTTTAGCGACTATACGCGTAGCGAAAATACGCTTTAGCGAAATGAACTTATTTGACCAAGTGAGCGAGGACATCAAGAAAGCGATGCTCGCAAAGGACAAGGTGGCACTGGATGCCCTGAGAGGAATTAAGAAAGAGTTCTTGGAGGCAAAGACCGCCAAGGGCAGCGACGGCGAACTGCACGACGACAAGGCACTGCAGATACTCCAGAAGATGGTGAAGCAGCGCAAGGAGTCGGCACAGATGTACATCGACGCCAACCGTGCGGAACTCGCCGAGGACGAGTTGGCACAGTGCAAAATCATCGAGCAGTACCTGCCCGCCATGCTCAGCGAGGAGGAACTGACGGCGGAACTGAAGAACATTATCGCCCAAGTGGGGGCGACGAGTCCGCAGGATATGGGCAAGGTAATGGGCGTGGCTACCAAGCAGTTGGCAGGCCGTGCAGAGGGCAAAGCAATCAGCACCAAGGTGCGTGAACTACTGAGCAAATGACCTTTGTAGAGACGGTAACGGCGTGGTATGCCGCCCACATGAACTACGCCTCTATCACGGCACTGATGACCATCGAGTCGTCCTTTATCCCCTTTCCGAGTGAGGTGGTGATACCCCCTGCGGTGTATGTGGCGGCAGACCCGACAAGCCCCCTCCATGTGAGCGGGAACTACCTCGTCGATGTATTCCTTATTATACTGTTCGGCACGGTGGGCGCGATACTCGGGGCGATTATCAACTACGGGCTGTCGGTATGGCTCGGGCGGCTGATTATCTACAAGTTTGCGGACAGCAGACTGGGACACTTGTGCCTCTTGAGCAGTGAGAAAGTGCAGAAGGCGGAGAAGTACTTCAACGACCACGGGAAAGTGAGTACCTTTGTGGGACGACTGATACCCGGTATCCGACAGTTAATCAGTATCCCTGCGGGGCTGGCGCGGATGCACTTCGGGTGGTTCCTACTCTATACTTTCCTCGGCGCATTCGCCTGGAACTGCGTGCTGGCACTGCTGGGCTACATCGCTCACGGGCAGGCAGACCTCATCAACCGCTACAGCCACGAGTTGAGCGTGATTATCCTCGCCCTACTCGCCGTGGCAGTACTCTACTTCGTAGGGAAGAAGACGGTGCAGTACCTGCGCAAGAAGAAAGCATAGTACCCTATACATACGCCAACGCCCTTGCCGAGCAGGCAAGGGCGTTGGCGTATATAACCCCGTCTATGGGGGCAGAGTGTGGGTAGAGTTAGTACAGTGTCAGACCCGATTTCGGACACGCTTGGGACACGCTAACCACAGGGTAACATCAGGGTAACCACAGGGAGAAAGCAGTGTTTAGTGTCGGCGCAGCCAGCCTGCCAATCCCGACGACTTTGGCTCTTCTTTGGGTGCCGTCGTGCTACTGCCCGAGTGGGCTGCTGCTGAGGTGTTGCCCGAATGGGCTGCTGCCGAGGTGTTGCTCGCATGGGGAGCAGGCTGTGCTTGGAGCGGCTTGTCGTCGTCGAAGTCTATCACAATGTCTGCCGTATCGGCGGAGGGGTTCTCGCGGTGGGCGGTCGGAGCAGGCTCTTGGGCTGCAGCAGACGCTTTCTCCTGCTCTTTGGGTGCGGTGGGGTAGTTCTCCTCTATCGCCTCGTCAATCGTCTTTCCCTGCGGCTTGGTCGTATGCTCCCCCTCTTCTTCCAACTGCTCCTCGTCGAGAATAGGCAGTCCGCTGATGCCGTAGCCCGTGGCGATAATGGTGATACGCACATCCTCGCCGAGCGTCTCGTCCAACGCAACGCCCCACTGCACCTCGACATCCTCGCCCACTTCGTCCACAAAGGCGTTAATCTGCGCCACCTCCGACATCTCGATGGCATGCTCGGTGGAACAGTAGAAGTTCAGCAGCAGGCGCTTTGCCCCATGTACATCGTTGGTATTGACAAGCGGGGAGTTCAACGCATTGCGAATGGCCTGCGTGATACGCTCTTCGCCACTCGCACGCCCAACATTCATAATGGCAATGCCGCCGTTGCGCAGCGTGTTATAGACATCGGCGAAGTCGGTGTTGATAATCCCCGGCAGGGTGATAATCTCCGCAATCGCCCGCGTGGCGTTCGCCACCACATCGTTCGAGAACTCGAATGCCCGCAGGAAATTAAAGGTCGGGTATATCTCGGGCAACTTCTCGTTGTTGATAATCAGCAGTGCGTCCACATGCTTGGCGAGGCGTGCCACACCCTCCATGGCCTTGCGTATCTTGCGCCCTTTCTCGAACGCAAAGGGGATGGTCACTATCCCAACGGTCAGAATTCCCATTTCCTGTGCCACCTCGGCGATGATAGGCGATGCGCCCGTCCCCGTGCCACCGCCCATGCCTGCGGCGATGAAGAGCATCTTCGTGCCGTCGTTCAACGCCTCGCGGATACGCTCTTTGTCGTCCTCTGCATACCCGGCGGCTACTTCGGGTTTACCGCCTGCGCCCAGCCCGGGGCCGAGTTGCAACTTGGTCGGTACGGAGGTGCGCCCGAGTGCCTGCTTGTCCGTGTTGCAGACCAGGAAAGTCACATCGGCAAGCCCTTGCTTATAGAGGTAGTTCACGGCATTGCCGCCGCCACCGCCTACGCCCATCACCTTGATGAGGCTATCTTCGTGAATCTCCAAAGGGAGAGGTAATATCTCTTCGTCGCTCATAGAAATGAATGTGTTTGGTATATGGGTGAATACTGTGTTTTGCTATCTTATTCCGCGCCTTCGCCAAAGAGGGTGGTGATGAAGTCCTTGCCCTTGTCGAGTATGGTCTTCGGCGTGTCAATCAGTTGGTTAGGGTGCTTGTCGCGGTAGTCCTGCCCCAAGAGTATCGTGCCGATGAGAGAGGCGTAGGTCGGCTCGAGGTACTTCTCGGGCGTGTCGCGCACCACCACGAGGTCATGCCCGCCGTAGCGCACCTCGAGCGAGGTGTAACGGCGCAGGTACATATCCAGTCGGTGCAGCATAGAGCCGCCGCCCGTGATATAGAGGGTGCGGATTCTGTCCTCGTGGGTGCGTAACTCCTCTAGCAGCGGGGCGAGTATGCCCTCGAGTGTCGTCTGCACCTGCGAGGCGATGTCCGAGAGGGTGAGCGACACTATCTCGTCGCTACCCTTGGTGCGGATGGCGAGTGTCTTATCGGCAGGCAGGAGGTCGGGAGAGGGGAAGGCGTATTTCCTTTTCAGTTGCTCGGCGGCAGCGAACGACACGCCGAGTTGCTCGATGGCACGCGTGATGTGGTACCCGCCCTGCGGGATGACGCTGCGGCTGCCCGTGTTGAGGTATTCGCCGCTCTTATAGACGGCAAGGGTGGTCGTCTCCGCACCGAAGTCGAGTACGGCGCAGCCCTCGCTCAAGATGTGGTTGCCGTCCTCCTCGGCGAAGACGGAGAGCAGCGCGTCGGGGCGGACAAAGGTCTGCTCTATCGTGGTCGTGGTCTGTTGGAAAGTCTTCTGCAGCATCGCCTCCACATCCTTGCGGGCGTAGAAAGCGGTGTAGTTGCCCTCGATGAGCGTGCCTTGCTGCTCGGGCGTGGGTGCGTATTCCTGCAGCACATTGTCTATCACAAAGAAACTCGGTACGACCCCCAGCACGCTTATCTGCGGGTGTCTGTTCTCGAGTTTCTCCTTGCACTCCCGCTCCATCTCGTCGAGCGTGGACTGCGGAATGGGGCGGCGGTGGATAAGGTCGCGCTTGCACTTCACGCTGATAGAGCGCATGGTGCTGCCCCCGACGCACACGAAGACGGAGGTCAGTTTCTGTTCGCCGATGCGGTTGGCAAGCAGTTGCAGGGCGCGGCTGACGAGGAAAGCGGTGTTGGCGGTCTGTGTGATTATCCCCTGCTCGATGTTCGCCGAGTGGGTGCTTTGCTCCTCCACACCGAGTATCTCGAACATGCCGTCGCCCACACGCCGTGCCGCCATGGCGCGTATGGTGTCGCTGCCGAGGTCTATCGCCACGAGGGGTAGGTCGGTGTTTCGTTTCTCTGTCTGTTTCTTCTTCATTGGTTTCGGAGGTGCTGTATATAATTCTATATGGAGTGTCTTATCGTGCCACCACCTGCCCTTGGTAGCGCACATCGAGTTCGGTGTAGGCGGGGAGGTCTTGGGCGTGGGCGGTGCGTTCGTAGTAGATACGCAGTTTGTCGAGTTTCTTGCGGTAGTCCGTCATCTGCCCGAGCAGTATCTTCTCCGTGTGGTCGCCCCGCTGCAGGAGGTAGATGAGGTTGGGGTTCTGTACTTGTATCTGCCGTATGCGTTGCCGCCAGTAGGAGTTCGATTGTAACCACTCGGCGAAGTCGGCGTAGGTCGTGCGTGCCGTCTGCTCGCCCACCATGCCCGTGGCGACGAGTACATCCGCACGGACGCTCTCCCGTGCGGGCATGCGACGGTGGTCGGTGTCGATATAATAGACCTCGGCGGCAGTGGCGACCCGCAGGAGGGGAATGCGTTGCGAGAGGCGTATGCGTACCTCGCCTTGGGGTGTGGCGTAGCACTCGCAGCGGCGTACCATGGGGTGTGCCGCTATGGCGTTCTCTATCGCCTGCAGCGACACGAGGCGCAGCGGTTGCCCGACGGGGTAGAGGTCGTGCTGCCTGAGCAGGCGGGTCAGTTCGTACGCATCGGTGTACTGCCGTTCGGCGGAGTCGGTGATGAGGAACAGCACGCCCGTGCATGTGCGGTCGGGGGTGCATACCCTGCCGACGACCACGCCCGCCAGCAGTGCCACTGCCAGCAAGCACCCGCTAACGGAGAGTAATATGGGACGAGGGTTAGACAATTATGAATTAAGAATTATGAATTAAGAATTATGCGTGGGCTTTTGTAATTATGAATTAAGAATTATGAATTAAGAATTATGCGTGGGAACTGACATTGTTCTTTCTATAATCTCTATAGCCTCTATAGTTGCTATAGCCTCTATAGTATTGCTCCTTTCTGCAGTCCCCCTCTCTGAGGGGGTCGGGGGAGTCGGAGGTCTTGTCCTTTTCTGCAGTCCCCCTCTTTGAGGGGGTCGGGGGAGTCAGAGGTCTTCCCTTTTCTGCTGTCCCCCTCTTTGAGGGGGTCGGGGGAGTCGGAGTCCGTGTCGGCTTATAGGTCTTTCAGCACCTCCTTTACCTCGGGTACGAGCCTATCGATGTCGCCTGCGCCGATGGTCATTACCACGCATGGGGTGTTCTCTTGCCGCACGCGCTCTGCCACGGTGGCGGCGAGGTCGGCTTTCTCCACAAGGCTCTTGCGCGGGCAGGTTATCTTACCCAGCAGCATCTCGGAACTAACGCCCTCGATAGGCTCTTCGCGTGCGGGGTAGATAGGCAGCAGCACTACCTCGTCGAGGGTGGAAAGCACCCGTGCGAAGTCGTCTGCAAAGTCCCGTGTGCGGGAGTAGAGGTGCGGCTGGAACACGCCGATGAAGTGCCGCTCGGGGTAGAGCCGACGCACCGAGTCGATAGAGGTGGCTATCTCCGTCGGGTGGTGCGCATAGTCGTCTATGTACGCCACTTTGTCTGTATTCACATGGATGTTAAACCGCCGCCATACACCGCTGAACGACAGCAGTCCGTGCCGCAGTGCCTCGTTGCTTACGCCGTTGAGCCACGCCACTGCCATTGCCGCCACGCTGTTCTCGATGTTCACCCATACGGGTACGCCGAGCCGCATATCGAGTATGGAGTCGGTGGGGGTGTGGAAATCGAAGTATATGTTCCCGCTCTGTACGCGGATGTTGTCGGCGTAGAAGTCGGCGGGTTCGGTGGTGCTGTAAGTGTACAGTTTCGCCCCCGCCCGCAGACGAGGAGTGATAGGCAGCCCTTTCTTCATGACGAGGGCAGCCTGTATGAGCGAGGTGTAGTACTCGAAACTCTCGCGGTATGCCTCCGCCGTGCCGTAGATGTCGAGGTGGTCGGGGTCAACGGCGGTGATGACGGACATATAAGGAGTGAGGTGGTGGAAAGAGCGGTCGTACTCGTCTGCCTCCACCACGACATAGTTGCTGTCTTGTTGGATAAGCACATTCGTCCCGTAGTTATTGCTGATACCGCCCAGGAAAGCGTTCGTGCCTATCTCCGATTGGTAGAGCAGGTGCGCCAGCATAGTCGAGGTAGTGGTCTTGCCGTGGGTACCTGCCACGCAGAGGGCTTTCATCTGGCGTGTGACCATACCCAGCACTTCCGCCCGTTTCATGATAGGGTAGCCCGCCTGCCGTAGGTGGCAGAACAGGGTGTTGTCAGCGGGAATGGCGGGGGTGAGTACGACAAGGGTGTGCAGGGGCGTGAGGGTAGGGGGCAGGGTGGTGATGTCGTCCTCGTAGGAGATGGGTATGCCCTCCGACTCGAGGGCGTGTGTGAGGGCGGAGGGGGTGTGGTCGTAGCCGTAGATGGCGTACCCGCGCGAGCGGAAATACCGTGCGAGGGCGCTCATACCGATGCCCCCAATGCCTAAAAAGTAGAACGATTGTATATCTCGAAAGTCCATATAAGAGAGTAGTTGCGTAGTTTGGCGTGCAGTAGAATGTGCGGGGTGGGTAGTAGTATAGTGGTGATAGTAGTGTAGTGTGTAATGTGTAGTTTTTAGTTTTGCGTGTTGAGTGTAGTTGAGAGTGGATAGTAATTAGTAGTTGCGTGGCTGTAGTTGAGAGTGGATTATAATTAGTAGTTGCGTGTTGATAGTTTGGCGTAGTGTATATGTTGCTGTTCTTTTAGCCTGCAAAGGTACGCTTTTTTTTTGACCCTTGCAAGTGGAAAAGACAATTTGCGGGGCAACCCAAAATGACATCCTTTTGCGGGCGGGTGTCTGCGCCGTGTTACCGTTGTCTGCTTCTGTGTTTTGTGATAATTATATTAACTCTCCCGTTCCTGTTGTTTTTATGATAATTGACGGCAATACGCCGTAGGCGTCTGTTCCGAAGTTTTGATGCGGTTGTCCTGTTTCCCCCGCTACCTATTGCACAGGCTCTGAAAAATGTGTACCTTTGCCCGTCGAAAGGCGAAATGTCCGAATTTAAGGCGATGCTCCACTTCATACTCGCTGTATTGCAGAGGCGTATTAACTGCTTAGAAAGGAATTCGTAGGTTGTGCGATGTATGGCTGCGTGCGTGAGTAAAAGCCCGCGATATGGTGCAGAGGGCATAAAAAGTGTATCTTCGTATCCTTTTTGTAGCACAGCAGAAGAATGTAAAAGGGTAGGCAAAATCAAACATGCGCAAGCCTATTCGAGTATGAAAAAAGCAATAGGCTTTGGATAGCAGTTAATGAAATGAGTATAGTATTTAGGTCATAATATACGATGAGTAAGATGCAAAATCAACAAATGGGTATCACAAAAGCAATGCGTAAGAGCAAGTATTCAATCCTATTGCTCTCGATTTGTTCAGTTGGCAGCCTCCTGCTCTCGAGTGGGGGGCTGTTTGCCGCTACCACCGCCGCACAAGACTTGCAGGCGCAGGGGAACACTACGCCGCAAGTATTAAAGGCGCAGGACACCACCGCCGCGCAAGACACCATTCGGCTGCTCTGTATCGGCAACAGTTTCTCCTGGGACGCCGTTGAGCAGGAATTAGCCCCGTTAGCACAAGCCGCCGAGCAGCCTATCCTGATAGGCAACCTCTACTACGGCGGCTGTTCGCTCCTGCAGCACCGTACTTTCCTCGAGAAAGACACGGCGGCGTATGGTTACCGCCTCATAGTCAACGGAATACGGCAAGTGCAGGAGGGCGTTACGCTCCGTGAGGCACTGCGAGAACGGCAGTGGGACTACATCTCGTTCCAACAGGCGAGCGGCGACAGCGGCGACCGCACCACCTACGAACCCTACCTCTCCCAACTGATAGACACCGTGCGGGCATACCGGCCCCACGCACGCCTCTGCTGGCTGATGACTTGGGCGTACGCGGCGGACAGCAAACACCCCGACTTCCCCCGCTACCACTGCAACCAAGCGGAGATGTACGACAGTATCTGCCGCACCACACAGTGGGTCTTGCAACAGCACCCCGACCTGCTGCTCGTGCCGTGCGGCGTGGCTGTGCAGAATGCCCGTAAACGCCTGGGCGACACACTCTGCCGCGACGGGTATCACCTGAATTACCAATACGGCCGCTACACCGCCTCCTGCGTCTGGCTCGAGGTACTCCTCCAAGACGCACACGCCACGGCGGGGCGCACGAAGGCGGGGCGAAAGACGCACAGCACCTGCGTCGGAGTTCCCTATCGCAATCCCGAGATGACACGCAGCCAACAGCGTACCACACAGCAAGCCGCCCACCGCGCTTGTCGTCAGCACGGTGTCCCGCAGTGTAAATAAAAGAATAGTAAGATACTACGAAAGGATTAGTAGCAGAATGCGAAACCGATAGTAGTGGATTCGTGTTAGGATACTAAACAGATAGTAGTATAAAGAGAAAGTTTTAGGAGAAGAGCAGACTCGCCTCGGCGATAATATCTTCTGCAATCAACGACTTGTCCTGCAAAGGATAGGTCGCTTTCAGTATCCCCTCGACGTCAGTACATTCGCTCTGTGAGAGCGGGGAATGTGTAGTCTGTGCAGGCGGAACGGACGCTGCACTTGCCGTGCGGAATATCGTAACCTCGTTTGTGTCGTACCCGAAGCAGGCGTTCGGTGTGCGCAAAGAGTTGAGTACGATCATATCCAGCCCCTTACTGCGTAACTTATGGAGTGCGTGCTGCTCCTCGTCGTTGGTCTCCAACGCAAAGCCCACCAAGCGTTGCCCTGCGCCTTTCTGCCGCCCGAGTGCGGCTGCAATATCGGGTGTCTTCTGCAGCGTGAGCGTCAAGGTGTCCTCGTCGCTGCGCTTCTTTATCTTAATGGGAGAAACGCTGTCGGGCGTAAAGTCCGCCACGGCAGCGGAGAGTATTGCCATATCGACCCGTGGGAACGCCTCCACGCAGGCGTGGTACATCTCTTCGGCAGAGCGGACATCCACTCGCTGCACCCGTGCCGCACGCCCATAGACAGGGAAATCCAGCACCGTGCTGAGGCTCGTCGTACCTGTTACCAGCACCACCTCTGCCCCGTGGCGGCGGCACGCCTGCACCAGCGCATAGCCCATCTTCCCCGTCGAGTAGTTGCTGATATAGCGCACGGGGTCAATGCGCTCCTGTGTCGGTCCCGCCGTGATAAGCACCCGCTTGCCCGAGAGCGTCTTCGGCGTCAGTATCTCTTCGGCAGCCTCCACCAGTGCGGCAGGCTCCTGCATGCGCCCCTTGCCGCTCGTGCCACACGCCAGTTCCCCGTCCGCACAGTCGAGCATTAGCACATTCTCCCACGCCGAGAGCGTATGCATCGCCGCTTGGGTGGCGGGCGAGAGATACATCTTGTCGTTCATGGCGGGTGCGATAACCACAGGCTTACGCATGGCGGCAAAAGTGGTCGTCAGCGCATCATCTGCCACACCGCTCGCCATCTTGCACAGCACATTCGCCGTCGCAGGGGCGATAAGCATCATGTCCGCCCAATCGGGCAGAGAGATATGCTCGGTAGAGTGTTCGTTAATGGCAGCGAACACATCAGAATAGACCTTGCAGCCCGATACGGTCTGCAAGGTCAACTCCGTAACGAACTCCAACGCATGGCGGGTAGTCGTTACACGCACCTCGGCTCCTGCCTTACGCAAGAGGCGGATAAGTTCAGGAATCTTATAAGCGGCAATGCCCCCGCTGATACCTACCAGTATGTGTTTGCCAATTAACAGAGTCCAATTAACAATTAACAGTTAACAATTAACATGCCTGTTCTCTTTCCGATAGCCGCTATAGTTGCTATTGCCCCTATGGTTTCATAGTTGCTATAGCCTCTATAGTCGCTATGGCTTCTATAGTTGCTATAGCCTCTATAGTTGCTATATTTTCTATATTCGCTATAGTTAGACGCAGTCTATCCTCCTTGCATCCTCATTGCAGGACGGCATGCTGTATTCAGAGGCGGGGAATAATAGTCAGTGGCGACACGCCACCATTGTCACTTCAATGCTTCGTCCTTGTTGTTGAGTTTGTACACCAAGTCGTCGTCGATGAACTCCTGCGTTGCCATTAGGGTCGGCTTGGGCAGACGCTCGTAGGAACGCGAGATTTCTATCTGCTCCTGGTTCTCAAAGGTCTCGTCAGCCGACTCTTGGGGTACGGAGAAGTCTTGCAACTTGGCATCCAACTCTTTCTTCAGAGTGGAACTGATTTGGTTGGCACGCTTGGCGATAATGGCTACGGTCTCATAGACATTGCCTACCGGCTCCACCAACTTGTTCATGTCGCGCGTAATCGTATTCTTCGGCGCTTTGATTTGCTTTACATCCATATTCTATAGAATTCTATTAGTCTGATTAATAACAGATTGCCTTGCCCGTATGTCAGTCCCCAATACACTCTCGCTACCTGCCCGACAGTCCCCGTATACATTCTCACTCCTTGAGTATCTTCTGCACATCGCGGAAGATGCGCTCTGCCGCCGAGCGGTGCTTCGAGTCGGGGTATTCGGTGATGAAATTGTAGTACTCGTCCTGCGTGTCGCGGGCGCGTTCCATTTTCTTGTCCTCGTACGAGGCGAGCATCTGCTGGTGCTTCGACTGCAGAATGAGCCAGTTTAGTTCCTCTTGGTACTTGTTGCTTGGGTAGGTCTTGAGGGCGTTCTTCGCTGTAATCTCACAACTCTGATAGTTATTCCCCAGGTACGAACCGAGGTTGTAGTAGAGTTTGGCACTCAAGTACTCCTTGTACGCCAACTTGTCGTACATCTCGTTCATCTCGCTGTATGCCTGCTCGGCGTAGGGGCTTTCGGGGTAGAGTTCGACGAACTCCGTGTATGCCTGAATAGCCTTACGGGTAATCTCCTGGTCGAGGCGAGCATCGGGCGAGTCGAGGTAGTAGCAATGCCCAAGTTGGTAACGCGCCTCGATGGCGTATTTGCCCTTCGGGTAGTTGCGGATATAGGCTTGGTAGTACTCGGCGGAAGAGGCGTAGTCTTTCTGCCCCATATAACTCCGCGCGAGGTAAGCAAGCACATCTTCGCTGCGCTCTGTGCCTTTGTAGTAGGGGGCTACATCATCCAGCAGGGTCTGCGACTTAACATACTGTTTGTCATTGAAATAGGCGAGGGCTTTCTGGTACTTGTAATCAGGGTCGGTGGACTTAAGCGTCTTCTGGTACTCACCGCACGAAGCGAGGAGTACGACAGCCAATAAGATGAATAAACCCTTCTTTTTCATAAGTCCTATCTGTAAGCCCTGTGATAAGTATTACGCCTTTTCGTTCTAGTTGTAGGTGTCGTGCTTTTTGTTAAACCTGTAAGTATTGTGCCTTTTTTGTCTGACCTGTTTTCTTCCCAACTGTAAGTGTTGCACCTTTCCATTTGGTTAGTATAGGTGTTGCGCCTTTTTTATGTAAGTATTGTGCCTTTTCGCTCAATCTATTACAAAAAGCCCGCAAAGTTACAACTTTTCTTCCAATCCTCCAAATATCGTACAATTTTTATGCCAACCCCCTGGGTTCTATTAGCCGCCTAAAACATCCGGTAGCCTGGGGGCGTGGGTGTCCCCACCCGCGGCGGCTCGTCAGAGCCGTTTGACTATACTGTGCCATTGTGCATTTAGCATTATGCATTGTGCATTGTCAGCAGCTTGGGGCGTGGGTTGTGGACTAAGGAATTCTAGCGAAGCCCACTGGGCTTCACTCGCTGCGGACACTCAGTGTGTGCTGCGCACACACC
>CAVFIY010000010.1:0-1987 GCA_963622435.1 Bacteroides uniformis
GACCTCCACCGAATAAGGTATCTCCTTATCGTAACAGAGCAAAATCTTCTCGCGGATAATCTCGTCCACAAAGAAGCGGGCGGGTTTATCGGTCAGCTGGTCTTTGGGGAAGAACGGCGGACACTCTGGCAGTGCGTCCCGAATGGCATCGAACAGTTGTGCCACACCAAACCGCTCCTGCGCAGAGATTGGAAATATCGTCGCCTCGGGCAGTTGCGTGTGCCAAAACTCCACCAGCCTCTCCAAAGTCTCCTGTGTAGTGAGGTCTATCTTGTTGATAATCAGGAAGACTTTGGGGGAACGCTGAGGCGATAGACCGCTAGCGCTGTTAGAGGTTGGATCGCTTGCGCTGTTGGATGTTAGACCGCTGACGCTGTTGGATGTTAGACTGTGGGCGGCAATCTTCTTGACCTTCGCAAGAAAGTCCGCATTGCGGTCGGCATTGTCCTGCACATCGGTCACATAGAGCAGCACATCAGCGTCCACCAATGCCGAACGAGAGAACTCCAACATCTGCTCCTGCAACTTATAGTTGGGGTGCAGCACACCTGGGGTGTCCGAATAGACCATTTGAAAGTCGTCCCCGTTGACAATGCCCATAATACGATGACGGGTGGTCTGTGCCTTTGAGGTAATAATAGACAGACGCTCACCCACGAGGGCATTCATCAATGTCGATTTGCCCACATTGGGGTTACCAACGATATTTACAAATCCTGCCTTATGCATCTTTTCAATTAACAATTAATAACTAACAATTAACATGCCGAGTATAGTAGGAGATGGGAATATACAGAGAATGAGATAGTTACCACTTAAAATCTCTGTCCTTTGTGCCATAGACGGTAAAGACTTTATATACAGCAGAGACGGCATTGCATACCGTCTCCACTGTCACAAATATCAGTCCGTCGTTACATCAGCACAGCCTACTCCTACTACCTACTACTCACTTCTCACATCTCTCAAACTGCGCTCAACTCACAACGCTTATCACTAAATACTTATCGCACCGAACTTAGAAGTCCAAGTCGAGCGGGGCGAAGAGACGACTCTTCGAGGGCTTGATAAACTTACCGAACTTCTGCTGCAGCTTCTTCTGGTCAATCAGTTTTGGGTCGCCCATGACGACAATCGTTACAGGCTTACCTTGGATGTTCTGCTCGTAGAAAGTCTTAATTTGGTCGAAAGTCAAGTTATTGATTTTCTCCATGTTATACTGTGCAGGGTCAACAGTGTAACCCATCTCTTGCCATGCGGCGTAGGTCATACTCTTACCGCGGAACGACGGCTTGGAGATTTGTGCATCCTGACGCAGTGCCGCCTTCACAGATTCAATACGCTCCGGATACTCCGGCATCGAATCCAACAGGCTGACAAAGGTCTCGATAGCGTCTGCCACCTTGTCTGATTGCGTACCGATGTAACCCATGAAGTACGAATCCTTACCCGGCAGCGCACCACTGCGCATACTACCCGAAGCGGTGTACGCCAACGAGCGTTTGGAGCGAATCTCGTCCAATACAAGACCGGTGAAACCACCCGAGAAGTATTGGTTAAACGCCTGAAAATCTACACTTTGGTCGATATTGTACGGCGTACCGTCGATGTAGAAATAGACGGTTGCCTGTTGCACATTCGAGTTCGGCAAGAAGTAGATATTGGTCTTGTCGTAGCGTTGGCGGTCGCGTATCTCAGGCGAAGTGGATGCCTTGACACCCTCTTGCAACGGAAGGTTGCCCTTCAAGATAGTTTTCAACTCATCGATGGGTTTCGTACCGCAGTAGTGAATGTCCAACGCATATTTGGTGGCACTCATGAACTGACTCTTGAGTTGCCCCTCGTCCATGTGGTAAACATCCATAAAAGGAACGACATCAATATAGTCCGACTGCTTATCGTAAAGCACATACTCCAACAACGCACTTGCCTGAATACCATCGACTTTCGACAGTGTGAGACGACTCGAGAGTTCACTACCCTTGAC
>CAVFIY010000010.1:2049-15205 GCA_963622435.1 Bacteroides uniformis
TGACGGCATCGAACTGTTTCTCGTCGAACTTCGGGAAGAGCATCTGTCGTTGAACGAGTTGGCAAATCTTCTCCAAGTTCTCCTCGTCGCCGACGATTTGAACGGTGAAGTAACTGCGCGACACGCTGTAACCGCAGCGTCCACCGAGTTCGGAGAGTTGGCGACGGAAGTCTTGCGGGTCGGTGCTAGGCATAATACCTGCCATATTCATCAACGATGCCACATACTCCAACAACGGTTTTTTGGCGGTACCCACCCCGTAACGCAGAGTGAGGGAGAAGATATTGTTCTTCGGATTGACTGCGTAGTGCAGTTTGATGTTCTCGTCGAGAGGCACTACTTGGACATCGCCAAAGTCCATAAAGGTCTGTTTAGTAGAGTCTTGCGGCAGTGCCTTGAACATCTTGGCGTACTCGGTCTCCTGCCCGTTGATGAGGTCTAGCGGTTTAATCTTCGGCTTTGCCAACTTGTTCTTCTTGGGCGTACCCTCCTCGAAAGCAAGCGTCATATAGTTGGCATCGAAGTACTTCTTGGCAATGCGCTGAATGTCCTCTTTGGTGAGGGCTTGAATCTTGTCGTTTTCGGTGAAGATGTCGTCTATCGGCTGTGCGTAGATGAAACTCTGTACCAGCGCCATGGTCTTCGAATCCGAATTCTCGAACGACAGTTTGTAGTTCTGTGCGTATTCTGCTTTCACAGACTGAATCAGCCAGTCGGGGATGTCGCCGTTTTTCAAACGGTCAACCTCCTTCATGATAATTTTCTTCGTGGCAGAGTTGCTCTCGTAAGACTGCTGATTGATGTCATAATAAGGAACGGCTTCAATCAAGATACGCCCCTCGTCACGACGGGTGTCGAGCGAGGCACCGGCAGAAGATACCGTACCGTCGAGCGACAACTTGTCCAACAGACCGGTCGACATTGAGTTAGACAACAGAGAAACAACGAATTGCAGTGCCGTCACATCCTCATCGCCCACCTTCGGTGCGTCGTACGCCCAGCATACAACGGGGTAGTAGCCCACATGGAAAGTGTATTCGGGGTTGTTGGCAAACGAGGTGTTCGTATAGGTGGCACGAGCGGGCAACTCCTTGGGCTGCAGGCGGCCGAAAGTCTGCTCAATCATCGGTTTAGTCTTCTCGGAATCGAAGTCGCCGACCAAGATAAGTGCCATATTATTAGGCACATACCAAGTATTATAGAACTCAATCAGTTTGCTCAAACGCGGGTTCTTTAGGTGTTCCGGCAGACCGATAACATCACGCTCGTAGGGGTGCCCTGCATAGATCTTGGCGAACAGGTTCTGACTGATATGCGACTGCACATTGTCCTGATACATATTGTACTCCTCGAAGACATTCTCCAACTCCGCCTGGAAAGTACGGAAGACGGGGTTAATCAGACGATCGGAGTAGATTGTCAGCCACTTATACATGTTCGAAGCGGGGAACGAGTTGTGGTAGCAGGTCATGTCGTAACTGGTGAAAGCGTTCACACCCGTCGCGCCGATGCCGTCGAGCAGCACGAAGAAGTCCTCCACGGTGGCGTACTTGGCTTCCTCCATGGATGCCTCGTTGATTTTGGTGGTTAGTTGCTCACGCACCTTGGGGTCAGTCGCCTCGGCGTATTGGTCGTAGAGTTTGATAACCTCCTCATAATAAGGCTTTTCCTTCTCCCAATCGAGTGCGCCGATGCGCTGTGTACCCTTGAAGAGCATATGTTCCAAGTAGTGCGCCAATCCGGTGTACTCCTTCGGCTCATCGATAGAGCCGGCACGGACTGCTACATAGCCCGTTACATCGGGCTGGTCGTGGTCTTCCCACAGCAAAACGGTCATGCCGTTTGCCAACTTGTACTCAGTCAGTCCTTCTCGCGACTGCGCCTGCATGCCCGCCGAGACGGTAAACAAGCACAACGCTGCAATTATAAACTTTTTCATTATCAGTGATAGTTATTATTATATTCCTTATTATATAAGTCTTGATACACCTTATTATATATAGTGCATTTCGGGCGCACAGGCACACGACAACCACAGGGTAACATCAGGGAAAGAACAGGGAAAACACCGTGTCTGTTTTCGGCTGACTTTCGGAGATGCAGAATACCTCTACAAAAATTATGCCTAACATTTCTTTACCACTCCAGCAGCACCTTGCCGCATTGTCCGCTCACCATGACATCGAAGCCCTTTTGGAAGTCGTCGAACTTAAAGTGGTGCGTAATAACGGGCGACAAATCGAGTCCGCCGAGCAGCATTTGCTCCATCTGGTACCAGGTCTCCCACATACGGCGACCTGTTATACCTTTGATAGTCAGGGCATTGAATATCACATCCGACCAGTTCACTTGCGTGTTCGACGGCAGGATTCCGAGTTGGGCGATGTTCGAACCTTTATACATGTGCTGTATCATGTCGTTGAACGCCGAGGGCGCACCCGACATCTCCAGACCGACATCGAATCCCTTGATTCCCAGTTGTTTCATAGCGTCCGCTACGGTTTCGCCCTTGGAGCCGTCCACCGTGAGCGTGGCACCCATCTTCTTGGCAATCTCGAGTCGGAGCGGATTGATGTCCGTCACCACCACATGCTTCGCACCCGCATAACGGCAGATGCCCGCCGCCATGGTGCCTATCAGTCCCGCACCCGTAATCAACACATCTTCACCGAGTAACGGGAAGGCGAGAGCGGTGTGCGTGGCGTTTCCGAAGGGATCCATAATCGCTGCAAAATCATCGGGTATCGCCGGATTGAGGTGGACGATATTCGACTCGGGGATAGTCACATACTCCGCAAAAGCACCGTCTTTGCCGAAGATGCCCACCGACAGGCTGTTCTCGCACACATGCCCCATGCCTCGACGGCAGTTGCGGCAGTGCCCACAGACGATATGCCCCTCGGCAGTCACGCGTTCGCCCACTTTGGTGTTGCGCACGCCCTGCCCTATCTCGACCACCTCGCCGACGAACTCATGCCCCATCGTATAAGGCGGCACGCAGTGTTTCTGCGACCAGTCGTCCCACTTGTACATGTGCAAATCGGTGCCGCATATGGCTGCTTTTTTGACCTTAATCAGCACATCGTTCACGCCCACTTCGGGCATCGGCACTTCTTCCATCCATATCCCGTATTCGGGACGCGTCTTTCGTAATGCTTTCATACTCTTTGTGTTGCCGACTCCCCCTCACCCCCTCAAAGAGGAGAATGCAAAGCAATCTCCTCTCCTTTGGAGGGGTAAGAGGGAGGTCTGTTATTTAATTACACCCAGTTGTTTGCCCACCTTAATAAATGCCTCGACGCCTTTGTCCAATTGCGCTTGGGTGTGGGCGGCGGACAGTTGGACACGGATACGCGCCTGCCCTTTCGGCACAACAGGATAGTAGAATCCCGTCACATAGATGCCCTCCTCTTGCAGGGCGGCGGCAAACTCCTGACTCAGCCGAGCATCGTATAGCATGACGGGGCAAATAGCAGATTGTGTGGGCTTTATGTCAAATCCTGCCGCTTTCATTTTGGCGACGAAGTAGTCGGTATTGGCGTGTAGACGGTCTTGCAACTCGTTGCTGCGGGTCAGTATCTCAAAGGTCTTAATCCCGGCGGCGGCAATCATCGGCGGGATTGAGTTAGAGAACAAATACGGGCGGCTGCGTTGGCGGAGCAGGTCGATTATCTCGTGCTTACCCGTTGTGAATCCGCCCACCGAACCGCCGAAGGCTTTGCCGAGCGTGCCGGTCAGTATTTCTATCTTGCCTCGCAGGTTAAACTGTTCCGTCACACCGTGTCCCGTCTTGCCCACCACGCCTGCGGAGTGGCTCTCGTCCACCATCACAAGGGCGTTGTAGCGTTGTGCCAGTTCGTATATTTTGTCCAACGGGCATACATTGCCGTCCATTGAAAACACACCGTCGGTGGCGATGATGCGGAAGCGTTGGCTCTGCGCTTTTTTCAGTTGCTCCTCGAGGTCTGCCATGTCGCCGTTGGCGTAACGATAGCGCACGGCTTTGCAGAGGCGCACACCGTCAATGATCGAAGCGTGGTTCAGCGCGTCGGAGATGATGGCGTCTTCTTCGGTCAGCAGCGGCTCGAACAGTCCACCGTTGGCGTCGAAGCAGGCGGCGTAGAGAATAGTATCCTCCGTGCCGAAAAAGTCCGATATGGCTTTTTCCAATTCTTTGTGCGTGTCTTGCGTGCCACAGATGAATCGCACGGATGCCATACCGTAGCCTCGGCTGTCCATACGCTCTTTGGCAGCAGCGATAAGTTCCTGATTATCAGCAAGTCCAAGATAGTTATTGGCGCAGAAGTTTATCACATCGGCGCATCCGTTCTCGGTTGCCACTTGTATGCCCGACGATTGAGGCGTGACAATGACGCGCTCGTTTTTATAGAGTCCTGCGTCTTTGATTTCTTGCAGGGTCTGCTGCAAGTGTTTCTGAAAATCTGTGTACATAGTATTGATTATTAAAGGTTTAACATGTTTCCGTCTCCGGTTGCAAGACATAGATGGCGTCCAAATTGCGCCCGAGACCGTCGTAGTCCAACCCATAGCCCAAGATGAAGCGGTTGGGAATACTTATCCCTATATAGTCCGGTTTGGCATCGGGGAATTGCAACGCCTCGGATTTGAAGAGGAAAGAGGTAATCGACACAGAATGAGCGCCTTCGGCGAGAAGCATCTGTTTGAAACCGTGCATGGTCGTACCCGTATCGACAATGTCCTCGATGACAATCACATCACGCCCCTGCACCGGTTCGGACAGCGGCACAAGCATTTTCACCTCTCCCGTGGTCGCCGTGCCCTCATAGGACTTCAGGCGGACAAAAGTGATTTCAGACTCGAGAGCAATCTGCCGATAGAGGTCGGCGGCATAGATATACGCACCGCTTAATACGCAGATAAAGAGAGGATTACGCCCCGCATAGTCGGCATTGATACGCTCCGCCACAGCCGTTACGGCACGGGCTATCTCGGCGGGGGTGATACACTCGACAAACGAAAGGTCTTTGACTTGAACAGTACGCATGGCGGGAGTTATTTAGCGATTTTTATTTCCGTGGCGGCTTTGATAAAGTCCACAAAGAGGGGGTGCGGGTGAAGCACCGTGGACGAATACTCGGGGTGGAACTGCACACCGATGTACCACGGGTGGTTCTTCAGACTCAATATCTCCACCAACCCCGAGTCGGGATTGATACCCACGCACTCCAGACCGTTCTGCTCAAACGCCTCCTGGTACGAATGGTTGAACTCGTAACGGTGGCGGTGGCGTTCGAAGATGATATTGTCATCCCCCACCCCGTTGGCGGCGGCATAAATAGCCTCCACCTTACTGCCATGGCGCAGCGCACACGGGTACGCCCCGAGCCGCATGGAGCCGCCCTTGACGGTCAGTTTCTTCTGCGCCTCCATCATGTCGATCACATTATGTTTGGTAGCGGGGTCGAACTCGGTCGAATTGGCATCGGCATAGCCCAACACATCACGGGCAAACTCTATCGCCATACACTGCATACCCATACAGATGCCGAAGCAGGGGATGCCCTTCTCACGGGCGTAACGCAAGGCGGCGAACTTGCCCTCGACGCCGCGTGTGCCGAAGCCCGGTGCGATGACAATACCCTGTTGCCCCTGCAGTTTCTCGGCGATGTTGTCCGCCGTCAGGTCATCGCTCAAGACGGAAGTGAGTATCAGTTTGCGGTCGTTGTACGCCGCCGCATGGGTCAGCGACTCACGGATGGACTTGTAGGCATCCTGCAGTTGCACATACTTGCCAACGAGGGCGATATGCACCTCTTCGGTCGCCCCCTCGAGGTGTTGCAGGAAAGCATTCCAGCGTGCCATATCGGGCGCATTGACCTGTGCCAAATCGTATCCCGTACGGCGCAAAACCGCCTTATCCAACCCCTCGTCGAGCATATTGAGCGGCACACGATAGATAGTCGGCGCATCGAGCGATTGGATAACGCAATCGACTGATACATTGCAGAATAGAGCCACCTTGCGGCGCATATCCTGCGGAATGGGATGCTCCGTACGCAGCACCAGGATATCGGGTTGGATGCCCTCCTGCTGCAAATCCTTTACGGAGTGTTGCGTGGGTTTTGTCTTCAGTTCTTTCGCCGCCGCGAGGTACGGCACATAAGTCAAGTGGATACAACAGCAGTTCTGCCCCAGTTCCCAACGCAGTTGACGCACGGCTTCTATATAAGGTAGGCTCTCAATATCGCCCACCGTACCGCCGATTTCCGTGATGACAAAGTCATAATTGCCCGTGTCGCCGAGGAGTTGTATCTGGTGTTTAATCTCGTCTGTGATATGAGGGACTATCTGCACGGTCTTCCCCAAAAAGTCGCCGCGGCGTTCTTTCTCGATGACAGTCTGATAGATACGCCCCGTCGTGATATTGTTCGCCTTATGGGTGCGTACATCGAGAAAGCGCTCGTAATGCCCCAAGTCGAGGTCTGCCTCGTGACCGTCCTCCGTCACATAACACTCACCATGTTCATAGGGGTTTAGCGTACCCGGGTCGACATTGATGTAGGGATCGAGTTTCTGGTTCGTAACATGGAAACCTCTGGCTTTCAGCAGGTTTCCCAAAGAAGCAGCGATAATACCCTTCCCCAACGAGGAAGCCACGCCACCCGTAACAAATATGTACTTGGTCATTGCAGTGAGTGATTATTCGTAGTGTTGGAACATAAAATCGTTGTACGGATAACGCTGAATATGAATGGCTTTGATGCGTTCATACAACAACGCTTTGAGCGACTCTATGTTTTGTTTGTCTTTGGCGGAAATGAAGATACAGTCGTTCTGCAGTTTCGCCATCCAGGTCTTTTGGAGTTCCTCGAGCGAGATGTTCTCTCGGCGGACGGGCGTCAGGTCGTCCTCCTCTTTCGGGGTATAAGAAAAAGCGTCTATCTTATTGAAAACCACAATCCCGGGAATATCCGTAATGCGCTTTTCGCTCTTCTTGCCTGCCCCTTTGCCCGACCAAGGTTTGCCCTCTTGGAGTTGTTCCTCGTGGGTGAGCAAGTCGTTGATAGTCTTCTCCACCACCTCGTACTGCTCTTCGAAATTCGGGTGCGATATGTCCACCACATGGACGAGCAGGTCAGCCTCGCGCACCTCGTCGAGCGTGGACTTAAACGACTCCACCAAGTGGTGCGGCAGTTTACGAATAAAACCCACCGTATCACTCAAGAGGAACGGCAGGTTGTCAATTGTTACTTTGCGCACAGTGGTATCGAGTGTGGCAAAGAGTTTATTCTCGGCGAACACATCGGACTTACTGAGCAAGTTCATCAGGGTCGATTTACCCACATTGGTGTAGCCCACGAGCGCCACACGCACCATCTTACCACGGTTCTGACGCTGCGTTGCCATCTGCTTGTCTATCTTCTTCAAGTCCTCACGGAGGAGTGCAATGCGCTGACCTATAATGCGTTTGTCTGCCTCTATCTGCGTCTCACCCATGCCTCGACTAGTCGTTCCGCCACCGCGTTGACGGTCGAGGTGCGACCACATTCGGGTCAGACGCGGCAGCATATACTGCAGGTGCGCCATCTCCACTTGGGTCTTGGCGTAACTGGTCTGCGCCCGTTGAAGAAATATCTCGAGGATGAGAATCGTGCGGTCGATAATACGCACGCTACCCGTCTTGCCGTTGGGTAAAGTATTGATTTCACGCTCGATATTACGCAGTTGGCGGGGCGAGAGTTCATCGTCGAAGATGACAACCGACACCTCCCACTCCTCATCGTCGGTCTTGTGCGGGGCAAGGATATAGTCTTTAATCTCCTGTATTTTTCCCTCGCCGACATAAGTACCCGTATTCGGCTGTTCCAGACGCTGTTGGAAACGCTTCACGGGGACAATCTTGTTCGTATCCGCCAAGAACGCCAACTCGTCCAAGTACTCCTTGGTCTGCTCCTCCGACTGTTCGAGCGTGATAAGTCCCACTAAAACAGCGCGTTCGATATGTTCTTTTATCTCTATCATTCTTCTTTTGGTAACGGCTTTTCTTGTGTGCGGCAGTTCTTCCGCACAACGCCGCGGCACAATTAGAACTGCACTTGCGGTGCCTTCTCGGCACCGGACTCCGCCTCAAAATAGGGCTTTTTCTCAAAGCCAAAGAGGGAGGCGAGGATGTTCTTCGGGAAATGACGAATCATCGTATTATAGTTCTTCGCCGCCTCGTTGAAGTTCTGGCGGGCAATGGTAATACGGTTTTCCGTCCCCTCCAACTGCGCCTGCAGGTCACGGAAATTGGCATTCGCTTTCAAGTCCGGATACGCCTCCGCCACTGCCATCAGTCGCCCAAGTGCCTGACTGAGTTCACCTTGCGCCGCTTGGTAAGCAGCCATTTGCTCCGCCGTGGCATTCGCAGCATCAACTGTAACCTGTGTTGCCTTTGCACGAGCGGCAATCACATTCTCCAAAGTACTGCTCTCGTGTGCGGCATACCCTTTCACGGTGTTTACCAGGTTCGGAATAAGGTCTGCACGGCGCTGGTACTGATTCTCCACTTGCGCCCAAGCGGTTTCCACACTCTCTTCTTCGGTTACCATATCGTTGTAACCACCAATACCCCACATTGCAACTACCGCCACTACAAAAAGGGCAACTAACCAGGGAATAAACTTCTTCATAATCTGTCGGTTATATAATTTGTAAGTTCGTAAATTTGTAAATCTGTAAATCTGTAAATGAGGGAGGCTATGCCTAATTGTCTGTGGCGACACGCCACTATTGTGCATTGCTAATTGTTACCAGTGTCCGCCGGCACCGCCGCCCGAGGTGCTACCGCCACCCCAACTGCCTCCGCTGAAGCCTCCGCCGCCAAAACCGCCGCCCGACGAGACACGGACACGGGGAATGACAAAAGTCCTGTGCGACTGATAGTTACACCGACTGCAGATACAAACCTCTTCGCCCAAGCCTGTATGGGCTGCCGTCGCCGCCACGAGTGTACGACTGCGCCGACTGAGCGTATGCGCACCACATTTCGGACAACGAGAACGCACATAAGTGTACAGACACGCCACGCCTATCACAAAACCGATGACGAGTATCGCCACAAGCAAATCCACCCAATCGCCGTCGAACAGGCTGTCCGATTCCGACGCACGACGCTGCGTTACAGAGCGCATGGCAAGCAGTTCTTCGGGCGCACTCCCCTCGGTACAAATCTCTGTAATACGCAGAGAACCAAGGCATAATCCATCACCGTATTTCTCCTCGCGGAACGAGGGAATCATATCTTCGTCGATAATGCGCTTACATTGTGCATCGGTCAGCACACCCTCAATACCCGTCCCCGTGACGATACGGATGTCGTGCGACGCAAGGGCGAAACAGACCAGCACGCCCGTGTTCTGCCCCTCTTTGCCTACTCCCCAACGCTGGAAGAGTTGATACGCAAAGTCGAACATCGGCATATCGCCTATACTCTCCACCGCCACAACCGCCAGTTCAGCACGGGTACTGTCCTCTATCAGTCGGGCGCAGCGATTGATATACTCTACTTCGTCCGCCGAAAGAATGTCATCAGGATTGCTCACATACTGCCCCTGTCCGCCCTTTTTCGGGTCAGGAACTGTGGCCGGCGTATAGACCGCAGCCCGCACCACGAGCGGCAGACAGAGCAACAGCCCTATCAACAGGCAGCGGAAATGACTATGCGAGGAACGGTTCTTCATAAATCGCGACAAAGTTACACATTTTTTCTCACACCCACAACCCCCGGCGTCTCTTTTTTCACCCATTTATAAATCCGAGAACGGACTTACGCATTTGCTAATCTACACATTTACAAACTACAAATTGCCCGTTAACGCAGAGAAGAAGAGCCCGCAAAGGTTCTTCTTCTCTGTCTCATAGGGTGTCCATCGCTTATTTACGAATACCCAACTCTTTGATAATCGCACGATAACGCTCGATATCTTTCTCTTTGAGATAGTCGAGCAGACGACGACGCTTACCTACCAACATAGTCAGCGCACGCTCGGTACTGAAGTCCTTGCGGTTCTGCTTCAGGTGCTCGGTGAGGTGGTTGATACGGAAGGTGAAGAGTGCAATTTGGCTCTCTGCCGAACCCGTGTTCTTTGCGTCTTTGCCGTACTTTGCAAAGAGTTCTTCTTTCTTTTCTGCTGTCAAATACATGACTTTTATCGTTTTTTGGTTATACAATCATAACCTTGCCCAATCGGCACGCCTCGTCGGCGTACTATCCGAACAATGTTACATTAATTTGTCTTCTTCACGAAAACGGGTGCAAAGGTAGTCTATTTTTTTGACATGACAAAATAGATAGGCATTTTTTCGACCCAAACGGATGTATTTTTATGCGTTGAGGGCAGACACTCTGCCCGCCTATCCTCATTGTATCCTCCCTGCATCCACCTTACTTTTCTTCGCCGCGCCCCTACTCTTCTCCGCAGGCATACACCTCTTTATATAATGTATGGCGGACGAAAAGGTAGTCCTCTTCCGCAGTCAGCGGGGCGGTTGCCATAAGGCGCATCGGCACCTTTGCGCCACCCGCACGATAGGCGGGTTGGAGATACGGTACATTCCACAGTATCAGTCCGTTACGAGAATAGAAACCAATGCGGCGACGGCTCAATTCAGTCGTAGGTTCTTCCACTTCCAAGACGGTGGGTTTACCCGTTCTGCGCAACATTTCTTGCAGAATGGCACTGCCGTAACCGGCGTTGCGCACTGCGGGTTCGGTGGCAAAATGCTCCACATAGCAGAACGAGTCAAAGTCCCAAAAGGACAGAAAACCAATCACTTGCGGGTCTTCCGCCACGAGGCAATGGAACTTCGGTTGCGTATCGGTGTTCAGCCGCTGCGCCAACACCTCTCGGCGTTCCTCCTCGGGAAACGCCTCCAACCAAAGTCGTTCCACTTGTTCATAGGCGGGGTCAGCGGTATGTATCTCCCTGAATATCATACTAGTTCCTCCAAAAGAGCGCGGTGCGGTCGATGAGTTGACCGTCCTGCACCTCGTAAAACCGTTGGTTGGTCAGTTTGCTTTTCAGCCCGCCAAGTGCTTCGACATAGGGTCCTACCTTGATGAAATCGAAGTCATTAACATCCACACTATCAGGCAGTTGGGGCATTCCTGTGTACCACGCCACCCGCAGCCCCCGTGCGTGGATATACTGTGCCATTCGCTGCAAGTTCGAGAGGTCTCCGTCGCCGCCCATCAGCCCCACACAGGTGCAGTAGGGATAGACAGCCAACAGTTTATCCAACGCCGCCTCGGTCAGTTCCTCGCCCGTTTCTCCCCACAAGTGCGGACTGTGGCAACCCTTGCAGCGATGCGGGCAGCCGCTCAAGTTCAGCGCCAGCGTTGTCTCGTCCGGCACCTCCTGAAACACAATATCGTAATCAGCGTAGCGTAACAAAATTCAATTAACAATTAAAAATTAACAATTAATATGTCCCGCAGAATGAGGCGGTTTGTTCCAAACCGTTTGGGCGGGACAGTATCCCGCGCTAAAAAACGATACTGGGGCAGGAAGAGGACTTTATGTAATTAACAATTAATATACAGAGATGGGTGTTTTATAAATGGGTTTTATCGAGTAACACCACACCAAGAACAGGGTAACATCAGGGAAAGAACAGGGAAAAGGCTACAGTTAACAGTTAACAATTAACAATTAATATGCCTCGCAGAATGAGGTGGGTTTCAATTAACAGTTAACAATTAACATGCCTCGCAGGACAAGGCGATGCCGTGTTCTCAATGGGTTAAAATATCCTTGATACCCTTCTTGTTGTAGCGGGTCATTTGGAAACACCAACGGCGCAAGAGCAGTGTCGGCATCGTTGCTCCGACCGCCAACGCAAAGACCACCGCAAAAGTAACTTGGGCGTTGGTAAAGACCTCGAGCATATAATGCATCGCCTCGTCCGAGTTCGCCGTACACTGCATAAACTGCGTGGCGGCAAAAATGGTGCGGTAGGCATACATACCAGGAATCATCGGCAACAGGGCCGGTATATAAAGCGTCGTGGTCGGGCAGTGAAGCCAATAGGCAAAACCCAAACAGCAGAAACCGATAGCGAGTGCGCCAAAGAACGAGGCGGTCATCAAATCAAAGTGCGCCCAATGGGTGAGACTGAAACGAATGACATGCCCGATGGCCGCCAACAGTGCCGCAAAGGCGATCGTCTTACGCGGCGGGTCGGAAATGACGGCAAACCCTACGGCCGCAATCGCCGCCAAAACGCCGTCTTTCAATATGGCAAATAAGATATTCAACATGGGTGTTTGTGATTTAGACCGCTGCGCTGTTGGAAGTTAGACCGCCTGCGGCTGTTAGAGGTTAGATCGCTTCGCTGTTGGAAGTTAGACCGACATTCCTAATTCCTAATTCCTAATTCTTAATTCCTAATTACCCCACGAGCAGGGTGGTGGTGAGTAGTCCGATGGCGAGGCTGCCGATGAGCAACACGGCATCTATCAGTCGAGCAAAGCCCGTCAGCACATGCCCCTCGATAGTGTCTATCACGCTGTTAATCAGCGGAACACCGGGTACGAGATAGAGCGCACTGGCGGCAATAGCGATGTCGGGTGTCGTGCCGAGATGCAGGTAGCCGCAGAGCGAGGCGACCATTGAGGAGAGGAATGCACAACAGAACCACACCACAAAAGTGTTGGCATGCTTGCGCAACATGAAGATTTTCAGCGCATAACCTATCCATGTGTCGATCGCCACGAACAGACACGCCCACCAGTCGCCGCCGAACAGACCGCAGAAAGCGGCGTTGGCGAACCCAACCAAGACCAGCACTTCCCAATCGCCGATTTTCGCTTTGGAGAGTATCTCTTTGTAGCGTTTCCAAATCTCATCGATGGTGAGATGTTGGTCGTAGGCGTCCCAACTCAATTTACTCAAGTCGGTATTGAGTCGAAAACTAATGGCACGGGGCTGAATGGTCGACACCTTATTATATGTGTGTTGCCCGTCCGCCGATGAGAGGGTCAAGTTGAGCGTTTTGTGCAGCACGGTCATCTCTGCCTTGACACCTAACGCCGTCGCAATACGACATGTATTGCGAACAATGCGTGTCGTATGGACACCCGCTCCGAGCAGGCACACCGCATATTCCGACAGGAACAGGGTGTATTGTTTCA
>CAVFIY010000010.1:15767-16923 GCA_963622435.1 Bacteroides uniformis
TGTTGAGACGCTCGATAATGCCCAAAATCTCTTGTACGAAATGCTCGTATTGCGGGTTGTCGTTGATAGGTATGCCCAGGAACTCTGCCGCCTCAACAAGACCGTTCACGCCGATGGTCAGGTACTGACGGTTGATATTGATAAAGCCCGAGTCGAAGAGCGGGAGCATGCCCTGTTTGAGCAAGTGCTTGAGGTTCTCGTTGTACGCCAACTGCACCTTATGCATCAAGTCCACCACCTGCTCGACATAAGTCTGATAGGACATGCCTTGGCGCACTGCATACTGGATGGTGCGGTTCAGGTTGATAGTCAGCACACTCTTCGAACCCGTACTGACACCGCCGGCACCCAGCGTGTAACTGAAGCCGTTGTCGGTAATCTCGTTACGCAGACGGCAGCACGAGGCCAATGAGTCGGCATTGTCGCTCAGGTAGGTAAAGAACGAGTGCCCCTCGGCGTACATCTCCGCCGTGAAATCAGCGTACTCTTTGTCCTTCACATCGCCATTTTCGCTGAGCAGCGACATAGTCTCGACGGGGAAGGTCAGCACCGAGCGCAGACGCTCCTGATTGAACCACTTCATGAAACGCTTCTGCAGCCAACTGAGCGAGTCCCAGTGCGGTTTCTCGCCGTCGGGGAAACGGAACTCGCCGAATATGCTCTCGAAATAGTAGCGGTCGTAGTAACTGATATTCCAGAACACCGACTGGAAATTACGCGCACCCGTCGGTTGGTTGATGGAATACACCACCTGCTCGAACGAGTCGGTAATCACCTTATCTATAGTGCGTTGGCGCTTGCTTAGATCAACCACACGGTCGGCGTGCAGGTAGTAGTCCTCGCCGTACTCCTTCTCCACAAAGTAGTTCATGTACATCAAGAACTCCGGCGTGGCGCAGGCACCGCTCAACATAGACGACACCATAAATACCATATTGATGAACCCGCCGCAGAACGATTTGAGGTTAGTCGGAGGCGTGGCGTTGCCGCCGATGGCCTTCGTGCCTTCGAGCAGCCACGGATACATCGTGATGCTGGCGCAGTAGTTCGCCAAACTGGTCTCGTCGTTCTTATAAATAAAGTGTTGCTTGAGCAGGTACATATATCTGTCCGCCAACTCTTTGCCGTACATCTTCTCTATACGATTGGTGAGCAG
>CAVFIY010000010.1:16933-21719 GCA_963622435.1 Bacteroides uniformis
GACGGCGGTTTAGGCGGATGAAGTTCGACTTGGGAATCTCGCCTATCAGCGTGGCGATATTCTTCTTCTCCACATTGGCGTTGGCATCGTACTTGCTGCCCGTTGCCGCATTGCTGGCGTTGCAATAGTTCATCAGGAAATCCAACTTATCCATCGTCTCGCGGTCTTTGGCGTGGCGATAACGGTAAATCATGTAGTTCTTCGCCACCTGATAGTACCCCTCTGCCATCAGCGCCACTTCCACTTGGTTCTGTATCTCTTCTACCGTGATACCCTCGTGGATACGCAGGCGAGAGATGATGAGAGCCAAGATTTCCTCTGTGGCAAAACTGCCCGAGGCAATGAACGCCTTGTTGATGGCGTTTTTGATTTTGTCGATCGAGAAGACTTCGGTCTTTCCATCGCGCTTGATAATGCGGTTTTCCATAAAGAGATGTATCCTTAAAGTATTATATTGACTTTTGAAAAGGCGGTAGGCGTACAGACTTATTATATTAAGTCCAAACTATAACCGTGCAAAGTGCAGGGAACTTCCGCTCAAAGAACAGCGTCAGGAGATAAATAGCGTAATATCAACAGGTTGGCTAAATTGCTTGGCTTTTTTCTTCGAAACTGCAGTGCAAAGGTACTACAAAAAGCCCAAATCCGCAAATAATTTGGGCAGGAAAAAGCATACAAAAGATGTTAATTACCCTCCGCCGCCCACCAACAAAGAGATTGGCAGGAGAAGAAAAAACAGGGATTTTTAGAGAGGGCGAAAATAGCGATTTTTTGCAACGGAAATCTTGCGAATATCAAAAATCCGCTTACGGGAAAGTAGTCCAAATGGTAATCGGCTCTGTTTCAAAACACTACGCAGACAGCCGTCCGTTCACAACCGCCGAAGCACTGTTCTTTCGTGTATCGGAAGTAGTCTTTTCACGACCGTTCCACGGCACTACGCCGACAGTCGTCCGTCCCCGCAGCCACGCCCCAAGCAGCGTTAGAACAGCGTTTGTGCCTCGCCTTTGAGGGCGGAGAGGGCAACCGAAGAGGGCGTATCGCCGTTGGTGGCGTAGGCGGTAATGAGTGCACTCGCGTAGTCCAGCGCCGTGCTGCCGGCAGGGAGCGAAGAGGCAATAGCGGTCACAAACGCCCCCATTTCGTCCCGTGCGTGTACAATCTTGTCCCACACCTCGTCGGACACATAAATCTGTTGGCTGAGGTTGTGGTCGAACTCCAAACGGATGGTGCGCAGCAGTTGTTGTTGCACTTGCAGGACGCTCATTTCCTGCAAGTTAAGACCGGCAAGAAGATGTTCGGGAGTGGTGCGTTCGAGCAGGAGCGTCAAGCGTTCGTAGGCACGCAGCCGCACGGAGGTTACTTCCTTCTGCGAGTCTTTTTTCAGTTCCCAAAGGCGCTTTTGCTCCTCGTTACGGAAGAGTTTATGCATCACGAGCCAAGTCGCCAGCAGGACAACCAACGCAGGAATGGAGTAACCGAGTATTTGCCACATAATCAGGATGTATTTCAGAGTAAAAAAGCCGCTTGCCAAAGACAAAAGAGGCAATGCCGATACACGAAAGAGCCGCCTTTTCTCGACAATCGAAGCAGCCTTTTTGTGCCTGTTATCGCCCCGCAAAAATCGTGCTACAAGTCAGAAACCGTCCGAAAAAGCGGGCGACTGTTGCAAGTGTACCGATTTTTGCGTACCTTTGCCGACTAATGCAGGGGAAGAGGGTGCTGCAAAAGTAATACAGTACAATGTGACAAAACGCCACTTGGGTGCGCAATCCGCCCCGACCGCACAGACCGCCAGGTTCAATCGACCGTACTTTGTCATCGAACAACCGCCCCGCCCCGAAACCACTAGATCAACTAGAACAACTAGATTACCTAGGCGGCTACCACCCCGCCCAACCGCCCCTTGGCGGTGTAAATGCCCCGTTTGGCGGTGTAAATCGCCTAAAATAATCAAAAGTGGCGGTGTAAATCCGTCCGCCCCTACCCTTTTTGACACTGCGCACAACTAAATAAATCGTATGAACACACGCAACATAGGCAGCCTGGTGCTGCTGATTATGCTGGTGATCGTCGCCGCATCGGTGCTGTTCACCAACAACTTGACCCGCCAACTCGCCCGCGAGGAGCAGCAGAACATGGCGATTTGGGCAGAGGCGACGCGGCAGTTGATACTCGCCGACGAGCAGACCGACATCGATTTCATCAGCACCGTCATCGAGAACAACACCACCATTCCCGTCTATATGACCGACGCCGACGGGCAGGTGCTGTCGTGCCGTAATGTGGAGAAGCCGGTCAGCGACCCGCGCACACTCAACGGCCCCATCGTCTTGTGCCTTGCACCGGGTCGATACCAATATATATATTACGACGAGTCGAACCTGTTGCGCCAACTGCACTATGTCCCGTACATCCAGTTCGCGCTCATATTCATCTTCATTTCTATCGCCATCGGGCTTCTGCTCACCACCCAGCGCAGCGAGCAGAACCGCCTGTGGGTAGGCTTGAGCAAAGAGACGGCGCACCAACTCGGCACGCCTATCTCCTCGCTCAACGCTTGGCAGCAGTTGCTCTCGGAGCAGTACCCGAACGACCCGATGATACCGCAGATGGCGAAGGACATCGACCGCCTGCACAGCATTGCCGACCGCTTCTCGAAGATTGGCAGCGAGCCGGAGATGCAGCGGGGCGACTGGGTCGAGGTCATCGAGGACAGCGTGGCGTATATGCGCCGCCGTATCCCCGCGAAGGTCCGCCTGGAGGCGCAGTTGGGCAATGCGCCCTGCCCCGTGCGGCTGTGCGCCCCGCTCATGCAGTGGGTGATTGAGAACCTTATTAAGAATGCCATCGATGCCATGGGCGGGCAGGCGGGGACTATCACCCTCACCCTCCAAACGCACGACGGCGAGGCGCGGCTCGATGTCGCCGACACGGGCAAGGGCATGGACAAACGCACCCGGCGGCGTATTTTTCAGCCCGGGTTCACCACAAAGAAACGGGGATGGGGATTGGGATTACCCCTCGCAAAGCGCATCGTGGAGCAGTACCACGGCGGGAAACTCACGCTTGAAAGCAGTAAGGTCAACGAGGGGACGGCCTTCCGCATTGTCCTCAAACAGTGCAAAGACGCTTGACCCGGAGCCGGACATCGACGCATAGACAGCACCTGCCGCAAGGAGGTGCTGTTTTAGTTTGCCTATCTCGGGGTGGAGCGGAAAGACGGTCTGTTCAAAGTCGTTCACGAGCAGCGACCGCAGCCCCGAGAACGGAACGCCGGCATCCAGCGCACGCCGTATCGCCCCCTCCGCCTCGGGGTGTCGCACGATACCTGCGTACGCCTCACGGGTCGAGACTCCGCACGCAGGTTTCAGCAGTACCAGCCGTAATCCTTTGAACGACAGCGTGATAGGTGTCAGCCTATCGCCTATGCCCTCTGCGTAGCACGGCGTGTTATAGACAAAGAACGGGCAGTCAGCACCTAGCGGTCGCACCACCGCCGCCAACTCTTCTCGGGACAGCCCGAGCGCGAACAGCCGATTGAGTGCCACGGCCATCGCCGCCGCATCGCTGCTGCCTCCGCCGAGACCGGCCCCGAACGGAATCTGCTTGCGAAAGCGGATGCGCACCGCCCCCACCGCGGGGAATTGCTGCTGCATCATGCGGTAGCAGCGAATAATCAGGTTATCCTCCGCCGCACAATCCACGGCTATCCCCTCTTGCGCAAAGGAGAACGCCTCGGCAGGCTCCACATCGAGGATATCGTGCAAGCCCGCCACGGGGTAGAAGACGGTCTCCAGGTCGTGGTAACCGTCCGGCCGCCTGCGTATTACGCGCAAGCCCATGTTTATTTTCGCATTGGGAAGAAGCCGCATCAGACCGTGTCCATAAAGGAGCGTTGCACCTTATTAAATACGATGATACCTATCGCGAGCAGCACCACCATAAAGACGAAACTGTATCCGAGCATCCACCACTCGTGGCAGCCGACGCCGAGCATGCCGTACTTGAAGAACTCGACAATACCGGTGAGCGGGTTGAGTTGCATGAGCAGCAGCAGTTTGGGGTTGGTGATGGTCGAGAGGGGGTAGATGACGGGCGTGGCGTACATCCAGAGGCTGACGAAGAACGAGAGCAGCAACTGCAGGTCGCGGTACTTCGTGGTTAGGCTCGAGAAGAGGATGCCGAAGCCGAGTGCCAGCCCCGCCAACATAGCCACCAATACGGGCAGCAGCAGGGCGTACCAATTCGTGTGAATAGGCGCGTCGGTGAAAATCAGGTAGTACAGATAGACGAGCAGGAATAGCCCGAACTGAATCCCGAAGCGCACCAGATTGCTCACCACATCGCTCAGCGGGGTAATCAGCCGCGGGAAATAGACCTTGCCGAAGATGCCTGCGTTGTTGACAAAGGTGTTGCTTGTCTTGGTCAGACAGTCGGAGAAGTACTGCCAGAAACTGATACCCGCCAGATAGAAAAGGGGTTGCGGCAGCCCGTCGGTGGATATTTTGGCGATACCGCCGAAGACGACCATGTACATCACGGTGGTCATCAGGGGCTGAATAAGGTACCACAGAGGGCCCAGTATAGTCTGCTTGTATTGGGTGATGATGTTTCGCTTGACGAAGAGCATCATCAAGTCCCTATACCGCCAAATCTCCTTAAAATCAACGCTTAAGAGACTGTCCTTGGGCTTGATGACAGTCGTCCATTGTTCCTGTGCAGAAGTTGTTATTGTGTCCATTATTCGCGTGCCGAAAGGAAAGTCCAATCAGTAAGTTTATAT
>CAVFIY010000011.1:0-19167 GCA_963622435.1 Bacteroides uniformis
TTGCCGTGGGCGACAAGACGGCGTGCGGCAAGGTCTTTCGGGCAGCACAGGTGCGGGACGATGGCGATACGCCTCTCACGCAGAACCTCAAACAGTTAGCGGGTGTCATCACCAAGGTCAGTTACGCCGTTGCCGCTATCATTTTGGTGGGGCGTGTGTTGGCGTATCTCGCGGCGGGGCATACGGCACTCGATGTTGATATGGTCAAGTACCTGCTGGATAGCGTGATGATTGCCGTCACGCTTATCGTGGTCGCCACACCGGAGGGGCTGCCCATGGCCGTCACGCTTAGCCTTGCGTTCAGCATGAAACGCCTGATGAAGCAACATACGCTGCCCCGTACCATGCATGCCTGCGAGACGATGGGCGCCGTGTCTGTTATCTGCACCGACAAGACGGGTACGCTCACGCAGAACCAGATGCGGGTGCAGACCACCGAGTTTGTCGGTCTGGCGGGGCAGCGACTGAGCAGCGACCCCACCTCCGAGCGCATCAAGGAGTGTATCGTTGCCAACTCCACCGCCAATCTCGACTACTCCGACCCGAATAGACTCCGAACCATCGGCAATCCCACCGAGGGAGCGTTGCTGCTTTGGCTGCACGACCAAGGCGTGTCGTATGCGCCGCTGCGGGAGCAGATAGATATCGTGGAGCGATTGTCGTTCTCCACCGAGCGTAAGTTCATGGCCACGCGTGTCCGTTCTCGCCTGTCGGGGCGGCAGGTGGTCTATGTCAAGGGCGCACCCGATGTGTTGCTCGACTACTGCGACCTGACGGCAGACGAGTTTATCGACCTCAGTGCGCTGTTGGCACAGTATCAGGCCAAGGCGCTCCGTACGCTGGCGTTTGCTTGTATCGAGACCGACTGCGAGCAGCCGCTCGAGCAGATTGTGCGGGCGGGCGGGCTTACTTGGATAGGCGTGGTGGCTATTGCTGACCCCATCCGTGCCGATGTACCCGCCGCTATCCGTGAGTGTACCGAGGCGGGCATCCGTGTTAAGATTGTTACGGGCGATGCGCCGGGCACGGCCAAAGAGATAGGTCGTCAGTTGGGGCTGTGGTCGGATGCCGATAGCGAGCGTAGCATCCTGTTAGGCACAGAGTTAGCCGCTATGTCGGATGAGCAACTCATGGAGCGGCTGCCCGATGTCAAGATTATCTCCCGCGCCCGCCCGAACGATAAGGAGCGTGCCGTGCGCCTGCTGCGTCGGTTGGGCGAGGTGGTTGCCGTCACGGGCGACGGCACCAACGATGCGCCTGCGCTCAATGCCGCCAATGTCGGTCTGTCGATGGGCGATGGCACGGCGGTTGCCAAAGAGGCCAGCGATATGACCATTATGGACAACTCGTTTGCCACCATTGCCAATGCGGTGATGTGGGGGCGTTCGCTCTATAAGAACATCAAGCGGTTCATTCTGTTCCAGATGGTGGTCAATGTAACGGCGTGCCTAACGGTCGCTATCGGAGCGTTCACGGGGACGGATTCACCGCTCACCGTCACGCAGATGTTGTGGGTCAATCTCATTATGGATACTTTCGCCGCCCTTGCCTTGGCATCGCTGCCGCCTACGCATAGCGTTATGCACGACCGTCCGCGTCCGCAGAACGAGCCGCTCCTGCGCGGTATCGGCGGTCAGATTGTGACAATTGGTCTTATCTTTACGGCACTGATGATGGGGCTACTGATGTTGTTCGAGCATACTGCCACCACTTCGTTCACTCACCTCTCGTTTGCGTTCGGCAAGCAGAACAGGCTCACTCCGTACGAGTTGGGGCTGTTCTTCACTTTCTTTGTCTTCTTGCAGTTCTGGAATCTGTTCAATGCCAAGGCGTTTATGACCACGCAGTCTGCCTTCCACGGCCTTTCGTGGCAGAATACCAAGTGGTTCTTGCTCATTGCGGGCATCATTTTCGTGGGGCAGTTGTTGGTAGTGGAGATGCCGGGCTTGCAGGTGATGTTCAATGTGGCGGAGGGCGGACTCTCGTGGCAGGATTGGCTGATTATCATTGCCTCTACCTCGTGCGTGCTATGGGTGGGCGAGTTGATACGCCTAGTGCGCCGACTGACTGCCCGTGCGTAGGGTATGCATGCGCGGGGAAAGTGGTGCAGAAGAATACTTTCGTTGAAGTAGTCCTCAATCGAAGAGTTCCATTAGAATCGGTAGGGAACGCGGCGGCTGCCAGTCATCGATGTGCGAGGCGAAGTAAGCGCAGAGTGCATTCAATTGGCTTTGGCGCGCCAAACGGGTTGCGGGGATAGTCAGCAGGTCGGGGCGGTCTTCAGCATCGATAGCGAAGCCAAGATGTGCCGCCAGCGATACCATAAAGCGGATATGCAGGTGCTGCGGCTCGGGCGTTGTATCGAGTTCGGGGACAACGGAGGCAAGGTAGGCAAAGAGTTCGCTATCCTCCATCGGGTGGCGCAGGGTGCGATACAGCACCTCTGCCAGGAAGAGTGCCACCGATTGGCGACGAGGGTCGAGAAAGGTCTGCTGCGGCACATAGAGCAAGCGGGACTGCCGCAGGGACTGGAGCGAACGAGTCGGCTGGTAGTCGAAAGTCAGTTCGACCAACGACATCGGAGCGTAAACCGCCGCACTCTTTTTCCTCCCCAAGCCATAGACCAGGAGATTGACACGCCCCTGCGCACGGGTATAGGTATGGAGGAGATGCGCCTTATCGCTGTAAGGCTGAAGAGAGAGGACAATGGCAGGTGTGGTAAGCAACATACGGTTAACAGGCAGAATAAATACTAGCAAAGTGGTGGCGTAATCGGCTCTGCACGAAAGCAGCGACACGGTTTACACTGCAAAGATACAGATTATAGAGGACATGGCAAAACAGAAAGCGAAATTCTATGTCGTTTGGCAAGGACGGCAGCCCGGTATTTACACGACATGGTCGGAATGCGAGAAGCAGGTGAAAGGCGTGGCACAAGCCAAGTACAAGGGGTTTACCTCGCGCACGGAAGCAGAGCAAGCCTATCGGGAAGACCCCGCAGCGCATATTTTCCGCCATGCGCAGAAAGCCCCTGCGGCACAGGTAGCGACGGCACAAGTGAAGCCTATCTACCCTGCCCTTGCGGTGGATGCCGCCTGCTCGGGCAATCCCGGGGTGCTGGAGTTCAGAGGGGTGATAGCCGATACAGGCACGGAGGTATTCCATAGGGGGCCTTATAAGGGAGGGACGAACAACATCGGTGAGTTCCTGGCTATCGTACTGGGGCTGGCATACCTAAAACAGAATAACCTGCCGTGGGTACTCTACTCGGACAGTCGTACCGCCCTGGCGTGGCTTCGCAAGAAGCACGCACAGACTAAACTACAGCCGACGGCGAAGAATCGGGAGTTGTTTGTAATGCTCGAGAAAGCCGAACAGTGGCTGGCGGCGAACACCTACTCTACGCATATCTATAAGTGGGATACCGAACACTGGGGGGAAATACCCGCTGACTTCGGGCGCAAGTAGTAAGGAGGCAGCCCTCTCTGCTGCCGCCCTTATGGTATAGACACGAATAACGGATACTCCGGGAAACACTATAACTACTTCTATATGTTTACTTTACTCTCTAAACGATTCTTTTCGGAACATGTAGCCGAATTGGTATTTGAAGCACCGCTGATAGCCAAAGCCCGCAAAGCAGGGCATTTTGTAATTGTGCGGGTGGACGAACAGTCCGAGCGTATGCCGCTCACCATAGCCGACGCTGACCCCGAACGGGGGACTATCACACTGGTGGTGCAGCAAGTGGGTGTCAGTTCCGCCAAGTTATGCGCCCTCGAAGCGGGCGACAAGGTGGCAGATATAGCGGGTCCGCTCGGGCATGCCACCGAGATAGCGAACTATGGTACGGTGCTGTGTGCCTGCGGAGGCGTGGGTGCTGCACCTATGCTCCCGATTGCAAAAGCCCTAAAGACAGCGGGCAACCGAGTAATTACCGTACTTGCCGCCCGCACGGCGGAACTAATAATTCTCCGTGAGGAATTGGGACAGGTATCGGACGAGTTGGTACTGATGACCGACGACGGTACACTGGGCAAGCAAGGCGTTATCACCGCCGGTGTGGAGGAGATTATTCAGCGAGAGCAAGCGGCAGGCACAGGCATACAGAAGTGTATCACCATAGGCCCTGCGATTATGATGAAGTTTGTGGCACTGACGACCAAGAAGTACGGTGTGCCGACGGATGCCAGCCTGAACACGATTATGGTGGACGGCACGGGGATGTGCGGAGGCTGCCGTGTTACGGTGGACGGCGCGACTCGCTTTGTCTGTGTGGACGGGCCTGAGTTCGATGCACACAAGGTGGACTTCGACGAACTGTTGCAGCGACTGCGCTCGTACAAAACGGAAGAGAAAGCCGCATACGAGGCGTACCAAGCGGGAGCGCATGCACAAAAGAAGACGGAGGAACAGCCTCAGCATACTTGCGTATGCCACGGCACGACACCCGACCTGCCTGCACCTGCCTTTACAGGAACGGCGAAAGAGCGGGTGGCGATACCGCGCGTACGGATGAACGAGTTGTCGCCCGAGGAACGAATACAGTCGCTCCATGCGGAAGTGAACCAAGGACTGACGGCGGAGCAGGCTATCGAGGAGGCACACCGTTGCCTCAACTGCAAGACACCAACCTGCGTACAGGGCTGCCCCGTACATATAGCCATACCGAGTTTTATCAAACAGTTGGAGCAGGGCAAAGTGGATGCGGCGGCTGCCGTAATTGCAGAGAGTTCGTCCCTACCCGCCGTCTGCGGCCGCGTATGCCCGCAGGAGAAGCAATGCGAGGCACAGTGTATCCACTTGCGTATGGGACACGAGGCAGTGGCTATCGGCTACTTGGAGCGGTTCGTGGCTGACCATGCGACCCCGCAACGCCCGACTGCCGCCACAGAGAGCGGGACGACAACGAAACGCAAAGTAGGTGTCGTCGGTTCTGGCCCTGCAGGATTGGCTTTCGCCGGCGATATGGCACGCTACGGGTATGATGTAACGGTATTCGAGGCACTGCACGCCATAGGCGGGGTACTGAAATACGGTATTCCGGAGTTCCGTTTGCCCAACAGCGTGGTAGATAAGGAAATAGAGGGTTTACGCCAACGGGGCGTTCACTTCCTGACCGATGTGATAGTAGGCAAGACCGTAACGATAGACGACCTGCGCCGACAGGGCTACGAGGGTATCTTTGTGGCTTCGGGCGCAGGACTGCCACGCTTTATGAACATAGAGGGAGAGAACCTGAACGGCGTGCTTTCGTGCAACGAGTACCTGACGCGTGTGAACCTGATGGACGCTTCGAACCCCGACACAGACACCCCTGTTCTATGGGGGCGGAATGTAATCGTCGTAGGCGGCGGCAACACCGCGATGGATGCCGTACGCACCGCCAAACGCTTGGGTGCGGAACGGGCGATGATTGTCTATCGCCGCTCGGAAGAGGAGATGCCCGCCCGCATTGAGGAAGTGCGCCATGCAAAAGAGGAGGGAGTAGAGTTCTTGACGCTGCACAACCCGATTGCGTATCACGCAGACGAAGCAGGGCGTGTGAAAGAGGCAGTGCTACAGGTAATGACACTAGGCGAACCCGATGCGTCGGGACGGCGCAGCCCTATTGCCATAGAGGGGAAGACGGAGACTATTGCCACCGACCTGGTGATTGTAGCGGTGGGCGTAAGTCCTAATCCGCTCATACCCGACACAGTCGAGGGGTTGGAGATAAGCAAGAAAGGCACAATAGTAGTGAACGAGGATATGCAGTCGTCGCTACCTACCCTATTTGCAGGAGGCGACATAGTCCGTGGCGGGGCAACCGTCATACTCGCAATGGCAGACGGTCGCCATGCCGCCGAGACTATGCACAACTACTTACTAACACATACTACCGGTTCCATAGATTAAGGTTAGGAGAGAGGTCTGACTTTATTTGGGAAAAGTTCGGATTACGATAGACAATAGTTCGCCTGCTATTGCGTCACGATGCGGATAGCGAATCCTCCCCCGGAGGCTAGGCGAATGGCGAGAGGCGCAGCGGCATTAGACACGCTGCGCTTTTCTATTGCCACGGCGTACGGATTCGTTTGCCAATCGGCATCTACGCCATTGCCGCACGCATCGGTGGCAGTGGCGTCGCGATAGATTTCTGCCGTATATTCGCCCGCCGGCAGGAACGACCAGTCGAGGGTCAGTGTACGAGGGGTATCGTCATTCACCGCCCCCACATACCAATCACGCTTGCCCCGCTCTTGGCGTGCCATAACGACATACTTCCCTATCTCGCCCTGCAGCAGACGGCTCTGCTCCCAATCGCAGGGAACATCACGGATAAACCGGAAAGCATCGGGGTGGCGTTCGTAATTCTCGGGCAGGTCGCACGCCATCTGGAGCGGCGAATAGAGGACAACGAACAGCCCGAGTTGGTTGGCAAGCGTGGCATGGACGCGCGTATGGGGCTGCACGGGGTTATCGAAATTGAATACCCCCGGCGTATAGTCTGCGGGACCTGCCAACATACGCGTGAATGGCAAAGTGCAGACATGGCTCGCAGGGCTGCCGCCGTCTGCACTCCAGGCGTTCCACTCCTGCCCGCGGATGCCCTCTTGGGTGAAGAGGTTCGGGTAAGTGCGCTGAAGACCCGTCGGCATAACCGGCTCATGGTTATCGATACATACATGGTGGGCTGCGGCAGTCTCAATGACACGGCGGTAGTGACGCACGCCCGACTGCGAACGGTTGTACTGTTTGCCGTCGACAGTGGTGATGATAGGCGATACATAGCCCGTCTTGACGGCGTGCATACCGTACTTCTCGATATAGGAATATGCCTCTTCGAGTTCGGATTCGTACTGCGCGGCATTGCCCTGCGTCTCGTGGTGGAAGACGATTTCGACCCCGCGACTGTGGGCATAGCGGGCGAGATAGTCTATATCATAATCGGAATAGGGACGGACATACGAGAAGCGGTCGCTCGGAACGGTACCGTCCCATGCGCCCCAACCTTCGTTCCACCCCTCTGCCAGCACGCCACCGAAGCCGTTATCGGCTGCGAAGTCGATATAGCGTTTCATATTGGCGGTCGTCGCACCGTGCTTTGCACCCTGACTCCAAGTCATGGTTTTCAGGTGCATTCCCCACCAGATACCGATGAACTTCATAGGATGAATCCAACTCGTGTCTTCGATACGGCACGGGTCGTTGAGATTGAGCATCACCCGAGAGGCGAGAAGAGCCGGCAGGTCGTCTGCCACAACAAGCATACGCCACGGGGTCTGCCAGGCACCGTGTTCGTAAGCGGCGACGCCGTTCTGCCACGGGGTAAGGTAGGTGCGGACGGTTTTCCCCGCATAGTAGAAGTTCTCCGCCGGGTAGTCGGTCAGTGCCGCCTCGTGGAGGAAGGCATAACCGCCCTCTGCCAGTTCGAGTGTGATAGGCGAACAGGTGGTGTCCTTTTGGCTAATAGGCTCACGCGTCCAAAGGGCTTCGTAGTACTCCGTGCGCCAAGGGATAGACCACGCCTGCGGTTCACGGGCGAAGGAATAGGCGGTTTTCTCCTCCATAACGACCATACTGTCGGCGTTATCGGGGAAGACATATCGGAAGGCGATACCGTCGTCGAATGCACGGAAGACGATGTCCATGCGGACACCCGAGGCGTGGGAGAGGTGCGCCGTGAGTTGGCGGTAGTGATTGTGTATAAGACGCTCCTCGCCCCATACGGTCTGCCATGTTTCATCGAAAGAGGTGGTGTCGCACGAGAGCAGCGAAAAGCCCGTACTAAGGTCGCAATCGGATAGCCGCAGCCCCATAGCAGACCAGGTCAGCAAAGGGGGTTGGCGGCGGTTGACACTATACTCGGGTGCGCCCGACGAGGTGAGGCGAAAGGACACTTCGAGCGTACCCTCCGGGGAGGAGATGCTGTGGGTCGGGCGGCAGGAAGAGAAAAGCAGCACAGCGGAAAGGGTAGCGGCAAAGGAAAGGGGGTTGAGATGCATATAAAGTAGCGGTTTTGTGTTAATAATTGTTCGTTTTAGGCAGGATAGGCATACGGTATTCATACGGTGAAGGTAGGCGTATGCTTCGGTTATGCTTCGGTTATGTTTCGGTTATGCTTCGGTAATCCTATATAATGGACAGCACTTTGGTCAATTAACAATTAAGAATTAAGAATGGGGCATTATCGGGTCAAACGGTTTGTTCCAAACCGTCGCGGGTGGGGACACCCACGCCCCCGGGTGGCGGACAGTTCATCTAGAAGAAATAGAGGATCTAGTTCATCTAGGGTATCTAGTTAGTCTAGTTTATCTAGGGGGGCTAGGTGGAATTCCTCTATGGCGGGGTAGTTGGTCTTGGGCGGTTAGATAGAGGGGTAGCCTGTGGATTGGTGCATATTCTTATTACGCTCAAGTTCCAGTTGGGGGATGGGTTGCACATACGACTCATCGCCCTTCCAGGTAATTGCGCCGTGAGAGGTCTTCTCATAGTACGCTGCCTCGGTGGCACCGATACGATACCTACGCAAATCGAACCACCACTGCCCTTCACCGAAGAGTTCCGCCCAACGCTCATACCGCAACGGGTCGTGCGCCAACGGGTCTGTATCGAAATAGGCACGGGTGCGGTCGGTAAGCGAAGTATAGTCGTACGGACACGCCGTAGTGGGCGCATAACCATACGCACGGCGGTGCACTTGATTGATATATTCCAACGCCGTGGCAGGGTCGGTATCCGCCATCAGTTCCGCATAAAGCAGATAGATGTCCGCCATACGGATGATATAGAAATTGCAGTTACTGCTTTCGTTCCAACCATTGGGTGCAGCCCCCATCTCCGTACCGCGGATATTGGTGTACTTACGGTGCTGCCATGCCAGGCGGTCGGGACGACTGTTCGTCTCCGAAGAGCGGTCATAGACCGTCTGACGCCCCTTGGCATCAATATAGGTATCGACATACGGCTGCCCCGCATTGAGCATCAGACGAGGGTCAACTTGCGCAGGGTCGTTCTTACGCGCCAGTGCCTCCGTACGGTAGTTGGGGATAGAGATAGCATAGGGGTAATTATCCAACGAACGCTCCTTATTGAAGTCATAGGACGGGTTGAACATCAGGCGAGGTATGGTATCACCATAGAAGTTCCAGAAACCGAAGCGGGCGATATTACGGTCGTGGACGAAGTTATTCCCCCACTGGGAAGACTTCTTGGAGATGATGACATCGTACTGCTGCTTGAGCGGGTCCACCTTGTCCTCACGCCCCTTACGGAACTTGACATCCAAATCGACATACCACGGTGCGAAGACCATAGGCATACCCGAGCCTGTTGTAAAGTCCTCCCAGGGACCGTCTTGGTTAGGGTTGCTGGTCATCGTCAGTTCGTACAGCGACTCGGCGTTATGCTCGTTCGCCTCGTTGCCGAAGAACATATCGGCATAGGTGGCATAGGGGACGAGTTGCTTACCGCTGTTATGAATAATGTCCTCCAAGAGCGACTGCGCCTTACTGCGATTGTCGGGGAAGATATAGAGCGACTGCATATAAACCTTTGCCAGCAAGCCCTTGGCTGCCCACTCGGTGGCACGGAACTCATTATCGGTATAGCCTTTCAGCAGTTCGACGGCACGCTCCGCGTCGGAGATAACGAATGCCCAGGTATCACGCACCGTCTCGCGAGAGAGTTTGAGTTCCTCGACATCGGAGATGACACGGTCAATCTTGGCAAATCCCAAGGCGTCGGGGTCGAGTTCAAAGAAGATCTGGGCGTGCCAATACGCCAATGCGCGATTGAAATAGCACTGCCCGAGTGCGTAATCCAACTCCGCCGACTCGGAGGCTTTGGCGTACTTGGTACGGTAGGACTCGATGCCCTCGATGCCCGTCGTTGCCAGTTTCATCCACTTACAGAGGTCGGCATAGGTGGTCGTTAGGTAACGAGAGTCGATATTGGAATAGTTGTCCTGCGAGTTAGCACGCTCGTCGTAGGAGCCGTAGATGTCGGAGGTATGGTCGTAGAGCCAAACGCCCATCGGATACCAGTAGAAGGCATACATACCGATACTGTGGCTCTGGGCATAGGCGGAGGTAACGAGTTGGTCGACCTGCTCCATCGTAGCAGGAAAATTATCGGTGGTAAGGGTCTGCGGATTGGAGATGTCGAAGAAATCCTTACAGCCGTTCAACGCCACGGCGGCGATGAAAAGAAGAGAAATATAGCGCGTCTTCATAGGAATGGGAACGATTTAGAAGGTAACATCAAGTCCGAAAGAATAGAGCCGAGAGGGCAGATAACGGTTATGGGTATCCACATTGTACATCAGGCTGTTACCGCCAATCTCGGGGTCGATACCCGAGTACTTGGTGATGGTAAAGAGATTCTGGGCGGAGAAATAGATACGCAGTTTCTCCATCTTTGCCTTACGGCTGTACTTCTGCGGAAGGGTATAGCCCAACGAGAGGTTCTTGAGTTTGAGATAGTCGCCCCGCTCGACCAGATAGCCAGAGACGGTGGAGTAGTTGCGGTTTGCCGCACCGTCGCCGATGACCGAACCGCTCTCGTCGAGGTAGCCCACACGCGGGTCGGAGGTGACAGTGGTGTTATCCTTACCAAAGCAGGAAGTATTGAAAATAGCCTTGGTGGTATTATCAGTCATGAACATGTGGGTATAGGGCGTAACGAGGTTCATAATATCGAACCCGAACGCACCGGAGAAGACAAGCGAGAGGTCAACGCCCTTATAGGCAAAGGACATATTAAGCCCCATCGTCATCTTCGGCCAAGGATTACCGATATACTTACGGCTTGCCGCCGTAACACGCCCCTGCCCGTTGTCGTCGAAGATGAGGTCGCCCACGCCCGTATTGGAACGCTGGTAGTAGATACCTATCTCTTTGCCGTCGGCATTGAGCGGCTGCCCGTTCTCGGCATAGCCGTACGGGTGGTTGGGATTCTGCTCACGCCATTTATCGAGGGCATAGCGGTTATACTCGTCCACCTGGTCTTGCGTTTGGAAGATTCCCAGAACGGCATAGCCGTAGAAGAGGGACATCGGGTGGCCGTCCTCCGTACGCGTCAGCAGTGGCCACGAAGAGTCCGTACCCTTATCAATGGTCGTCGCCCCCGGCTTATCGCCCACCTGCTTGACCTTATTTTGATTGAACGACATATTGAGGGCGATGCTGTAATGGAAATCGGACTTGGTGTCCTGCCAAGCGATGCTGACCTCGTGCCCTTGGTTCTCGACCAAGCCGGCATTGAAATAGACGGGGACGGTATTGGCAGGGTCATCGGAGTTGAAGTAGTAACTCATTCCGCTCGTAAGACAGAGAGAGCCGCGATAGAGCATATCTTTGGTCTGACGGTTATAATAGTCATAGGTAAGGGTCAGGCGGTTACGGAAGAAGCCCAAGTCGAGGCCTGCATCCACCTGGTTGACCTCCTCCCACTTAAGGTTCTCGTTGCCCAATATAGCAATCCACGCACCCGTTTGCCCCACCGAACTATTGTCGAACGCATGCGAGATGCCCGACATGGAGTAGGTGGACTGATACATATACTGCGGGATATTATCGTTGCCCAATATACCCCACGAGGCACGCACCTTGGCGTTCGAGAGCCAATCTGCAGCGGAGGTCTCCTTGATGAAGTTCTCCTCGCTCATACGCCAGCCGGCATTCACCGAGGGGAAGAAACCCCAGCGGTTCTTCTTAACGAAACGGTCGGAGGCATCGGCACGGAAATTAACCGCCACGAGGTATTTGCCCTTATAGTCGTAGTTCAGGCGGGCAAACGCAGAGCCGCGACGCTCTTGCGGAATGGCATCGGAGGCATCTTTGGTTGCGCCCGAAGAGCCGAGAGCAATCGATTGCGCCACGGGGATGGCAAAACCGTAAGTCGCCACCTGCAGGTCGTAGCCGTCGTATTTCCACCACTCCGTACCGACCATGGCTTTGAAACCGTGGTCGCCCCAGCGGGTGTCGTAGGTAAGCACGGAGTTGAACATCAGTTTGAGGTTCGTACCCGCATAGGAGTCGAGTTTGCCGCCATCGACACCGACCTGCACGGGACCGAAGTCTTTGTACTCGGTGAAGTAGCGTTTGGAATAAGCACCCAGTGCCGCCGATGCCGTGGTACGCCAGGTAAGCCCTTTGACGAACTCGACATTGAGGTAGGCTTGGGCATTGACATAGTAGTTTTTGTCCTGAATATCGTGGTAGGCAGCTTCGAGTCCTGCGAAGTTAGGACCGGAGCCGACCGACATGGGTGTCTGGGCATAATTGCCGTCGGCGTCATAGACCTCTGCCACGGGGACGGTACGGAACGGCACGGTGTGATTATAGATAGAAGAGTTGGTCGAGGGGTTGGTCTGCGTCATCGCGCCATAGACCGACTCGCCGATTTGGACATGCTTGCCAAGCGTATGGTCGAGGTTCGTACGGAACGAATAGCGGCGTGCGCGCGTGTCCATATAAGTACCTTTCTCGTCCAAGAATCCGAGCGAGAGGAACATCTTTGTCTTCTCACTGCCGCCCCGCACAGAGATATTGTACTCTTGCTCGATGCCCGTACCGAACATGACTTTCATCCAGTCGGTGTTCGGCAATTCGCTTACGCTGCTCACGCCCAGGACATCCAGAGTGTTACTTGTTCCCCAGGCATCACGCGCCCGAATCCAATCTTCTGTGCCAAGGAGGTGAATATTGGAACTCGTGTTACGCCAACCGACACGGGCGTTGAAATCGACCTGCGTGCGCTCTGCCTTGCCTTTCTTGGTCGTGATAAGGATGACACCACCCGCAGCCTGCGAACCGTAGATAGCGGCAGAACCTGCGTCTTTCAGCACCTCGATAGACTCCACATCGCGCATATTAAAGTTGAAACCTGCGTCTTGCGCCACACCGTCCACCACATAGAGCGGTGCCATACCGTTCAAGGAGCCTGCACCACGGATGAGAATCTCTGCAGCCTCACCGGGCGAACCGCTTCCTTTTGTTACCGTAACGCCGGCAGCCAACCCTTGCAGGGACTCGGCGAGCGACTTGGACGAGAAGTCGGCTATCTCCTTCGATGACACCGAGGAAATAGACCCCGTAACATCACTCCGTTTCTGTGTACCGTAACCGATGACCACCACATCGTCCAAGACCTCAACATCCTCTTGGAGCGTAACATTATAGACCGTCTGATTCGCCACAACACGAATGGTCTGCGAGCGGTAGCCCACATACGACACGACGATTTGCTTCCCCGCGGCGACATCCAAACGATAATGCCCGTCGAGGTCGGTAATCGTACCCGTTGAGGTATTCACCTCGGCAATACTCGCCCCGATAACGGGTTCACCGTTGGGGTCGAGCACCACGCCCTCGATAGGCATAGCCGCCACGCGGGCTGCGCCTAACAGGCAAAGGGCACAGAATAGAGTACGGAAGAAAGTGTGTTTCATACAAAAGGAATTAGAAAGTAAGGATAGGAAAGGCGCAGACATTGTGCAAGCAACGCCGACGAAAAGGAAAAGACAGGATAGCCTGACGGAGAGGTCGGGCTATCCTGACTGAGAGAGGGAACTTACTTAGATACAGCCTCAGCAACGACTGCACCTAAAGCATTGTAGATGACACCGTTATGGCGAATGTAGAGTTGACCGTCCTGTACGAACTTACCCGCTTTGGTACTTGTCTGCTCCACTTCATCGATAGCCGTCGAGAGGACGCAAGGTGCGGCATAGCCCGCTACATCGAAGCCGAACATCGGCTCATCGTAGTCGCCGCCGTAGAACTCGGGGCTGGTCTTCTTACCCGTGTACGGCAAGAACGTAAAGAGGCAGTCCGAACCCGGTGCTTCCGTAGTAGCTATCGGCTGGTCTTCCCACATCCACCAGCCTGCACCGGCTTCCTCGGGCGTAAACTCAAAACCGAAGATTTGCGCATAGACATACATCACACTGTCCGCCTGCAGCACATCGGCTTTTAGAATACTGTCGTTGGTGAATATCTGGGCGTAGTTGACTGTCATACCGAAGATATTGCCGTTGATTTGTTTCAGACGGTTGGTTTCGCCGTTGACATCGCCGAAATTCGTCCATTTGTTAATCGCTATACCACGGGTAGCCCCCTCGGCTGTGGGCGTACCTTTGACGAATGTCTCCAGCCAAGTACCCGTAATATCGACGGCGAAAGTGAATGTTTCGTCCACTTCGATGTCGTTGGAAGCAGCAAAAGCACCGGCTTCGCAGTCATACTTGACAATGTAACGACCGTCAGCACCTACGGGGTTTTTGATTTCGTGAGCGGCTGCGCCAAGGCTAACAAGAACGGCAGCAAGAACTAAAGTAAACTTTTTCATGATAGATTGGTTTTAGATGGTTAGATTAGGGTTATGTCGTACTTCGGGGCGAGTGCTTGACTCATTCAAGTGAACGGAAGACAACCGCTGTCGGAAGTTTTGACGGTGCAAAGGTACGGCAAGGCAAAGAGATAGGGAAATAATATGGTAAAAATATAGATAAAATTAACCTATATACAGAGGCTTACTATACATAGTATAGTACATGTCATCTGAAATAAGCAAAAGATATAGACGATTTATGAGGCTAAATAGTGCTGTTTTTTGTCTAAATACGCCCAATGGAGAGAGGGCGATTTGGCATTGTCCGAAAAGTTCCGTATCTTTGCAACGCTTTCGGCAGAGAACCCGCTCATGCTAGCAGCGGAGAACTCCTGCGGAGCAGAACCGTAACTTCTAAATACCTCTTTCTTATGCAGACACAAACAGCAGGCTATCCACAGGGTAAGAACAGGGTAGCCACAAGGAAAAACCTCCTACTCTCCGCTACCCTTTTGGCACTCTTTGGCGGGGCAACTCTTTCCGCACACGCCTCGTCGGTCTATCCTTTTCCCACAGACAGTTTGGAGCAGGGCTACTACAACCGCCCCTACGAACGCTACGAGGCGGAACCAGACTACTGTACCACGAACGGCACTTTCCTCTCCGCCTCGGACGACCAGCGCACCCTTGCCGCCGAAGCCAGCCACCAACAAGCCCTCCAACTGACGGTAAAGGGGGACTATGTGGAATGGACGGTGGGCAAAACGGGCGACGGGCTGACGATACGCTTTTCGCTCCCCGACAACGCCGAGGGGACGGGGACGACAGGCACGCTCCTTGTCTATGCAGGCGCGGAGCAGGTCGGCACGCTGTCGCTCTCAAGTTACTGGGCGTGGCAGTACTGCACCGACAATTACCCCGATAACACCCCGAAGACGAACTGCGTCATCCGCATGAAGTACGACGAGACGCACCTGCGCCTCAGCCGCACCGTCGAGAGCGGCGAGCGGCTGCGTTTGGAGAAAGCGGACGACAATACCACCCCATATACCGTCGATTTCATCGAGTTGGAACCCGTCCCCGCCGCCGTGCGTTACGAGGACATCGAGGGCGAGAAAGTGCAGTACACGGGCGGTTCGCTCTTCGACTTTGTGAACGCCAACGGGGGGAAGACCATCTATATCCCCGAGGGGCGTTGGGAGTGCGACAAACGCCTCTACCTGAACACCGACAACACCTCTCTTATCGGCGCAGGCGAGTGGTACACAGAGGTTTACTTCTCCGCTCCCTCCGACCAAATCGACACCTATATGCAGCGCGGCATCGAGACCAACCGCAGCAATATCCGCATTGAGGGACTGTATCTCAACACGATAAACAACCAACGCTACTACCAAGGCAACGACTCCAAACAAGTGGGCAAAGCGTTTATGGGCGGCTTTGGGCAGAACAGCGTCATCCGCCACTGTTGGGCGGAGCATTTCGAGTGCGGGGCGTGGATAGCCGACTACTCGGGCGCATCGTCAAAGAACCTGTTGGTGGAGCATTGCCGTTTCCGCAACAACTATGCGGACGGCATTAACTGCGCCCACGGCTGCGAGGGGCATACCGTGCGCTACTGCTCGTTCCGCAACAACGGTGACGACGACATGGCATCGTGGACGACAGCACGGATGTGCAAGCACATCACCTTCGCCTACTGCACCGCCGAGAACAACTGGCGCGCGTCCTCCCTCGGCTTCTTCGGCGGCACGGGGCATGAGGCACACCACTTGGCGATTTTCGATGCCTTGGAGTGCGGAGCGCGTGTGAATGCGGACTTTGCGGGCAAGGGCTTCGGCAGCACGGAAGAGATATACATCCACGACCTGACTATTACCCACTGCGGCTGCACGAGCGGGACGAAAGGCACGGCGGGCGACTTCTGGGGCAACACGCAGGGGGCATTCAACCTGGGTGGGACGAGCCACTACAGCGTACGCCATGTCCGCATCGAGAATGTCGAGGTGCGGGACTCCAGGCGATTTGCTTTCTTTGTGCAGGCGGGAGCGAACCCGTTGGAGGACATCCACTTGAGAAATATCACCATTCGGAACGCCCAAACGGGCATTTATTTCGGGAGCGTAACAGGCAACGGGACTTACTGCAACTTACTATACTTCGATGTTACGCGTCCGATGAGTGCCTACTCGTCGGCATGGAAATGGACGGAAGAAGAAGGGTGCAGCACAGCCATAGAAGTTGCAAAAAAGCACCAATCCAACGGGAATTGTTACGACCTCACGGGGCAAAAAGTCCCCTGCGACACCAAGGGCATTATCGTCCACGCCGACAGCGGGCGGAAAACCTGCACTTACTAGTCCGTCCTCGCACACTTACTTACCCACCCTCTCATTCACTTCGCTATGACCAAACGTCAGATTCTTCTTTTCTCGGCATTGAGCCTCAGCCTTTCTCTATATGCAACCGCCCAAGAAGACCTGCTCTACCTCGACCGTGAGCTGGCGCAAAAGGGCATCTATCAAGCCGAAAAGCAGCAGCAAATCAAGCAGATAGAGGCAGCAGACCTCGACACCTACTCCCGCCTGCTGGCACTCACTATCGAGTACCAGTCCTACTCTTACGACACGGCGACCTACTATGTAGAGAAACTGCTCGACGAGGCCGGCCACCTGCAGTCGCCCGAAAAGATGGTGGAGGCGCAGATTCGCCACGCATTTATCTTCCTTTCATCGGGATTATTCAAGGAGAGTGCCGACCTTTTGGAGGACATGCAGGGCGTAGAAAACTGCTCGCGCGAGGTGCAAGCCGACTACTATCAGACCTACTCCCGCCTGCTCTACGACATGGCAGACTACACCCACGGGCAACTCGCAAGCGACTATCGCACAGAGGGTTACCGCATGAGCGAGGCGGCACTGCGGCTGATAGACCCGCAGGACACGGCGTTCTATTGGTCAACGGCAGCGCAATACGCTATGAAACAGGAAGATATCGTGCTTGCCATCGAGCGTTTCGAGCGGGCATTGGCGAGTTCGACCATCTCTATGCACGAACGCGCCATCGCCTATTCGTCCATGGGCAGCCTCTACGAGCGACTGAACAACCCGGAGCGTGCCGAACACTACTGGATAGAGGCGGCAGTGGCAGACCTGCGCAGTTGCACCAAAGAAGCGATTGCCATGGGTGTGGTGGCGCGAATCTGTTTCGATAAAGGCGACTTGAGCCACGCCTTGACCTACATCCAAGAGGCTATGCGGGATGCCAACTTCTACAATGCCCGCCATCGGCAGTTGGAAATCTCGAAGATTATGCCCATTATCGAGCAGTCCCAATTGCAGGCGTCAAGATGTCAAAACCAACGAATCCATCGGCTAAATTTGTGCCTTTACGGACTTCTCGGCGTGCTTTTTTGCCTTATGTTGTTACTCTACAATCGCATCCGTGCACTCTACCGTGCGGAGAAGACCATTCAGTCTGCCAACGAGCGACTGACCGAAGCGAACCACATCAAGGAGGAGTGTATCGCCACTTTCTTGAGCAACGAGAGTACCGTTTACAGTCGTATTGAGAAGTACCAGCGGTATGTGAAGCGCAAGACGCAGGAACGGCGTTTCGAGGAACTGATGAGCATACCCCAGTATGTGGATGTGCGCACCATGCGCAACGACTTTTACAAGCGTTTCGACACGATGTTTCTGCACATCTATCCGCAATTTATTGCCGAATTCAACGGACTTTTGCGCCCCGAAAGCCGTATCGAACTCAAGCAAGGCGAACTCCTCAATGCCGAACTGCGTATCTTTGCACTTATGCGTTTGGGTATCACCGACAACACGCAAATCGCCAACCTCTTGGACTATTCTATCAACACCATTTACACCTATAAAACCCGTATCCGCAACGCCTCCGCCCTCAGTGCCGACGAGTTCCAACGCCGCCTAATGGAAATCTAGTTTTACCCTCGCGCTAAAACAGCACGCCCTTTCACTAAAATAACACTACCTTTGTAATAAAATAGCATTCCCTTTGTGATGCACACGAGAGGAGAAAACATTCATTCTGTGTTTTCTCCTCTTTTCTTATGACTACATTTGTAATAGAAATGGATGTGTAGGTCAAATTCGACAGGCGAGGACTTCTGCTCACCCGGGGGCGTGGGTGTCCTCACCCGCGACGGCTCGTCAGAGCCGGTTGACCATACTAAGCCGAATCCACCACGCCTGTCCCCAAAAGTTCCTATTTCATTCACCAATAAACAGCGGACAAGTGTATAGGATAAGTATAACATAAGTATAAGATAAGTATAAGATAAGTATAACATAAGTATAACATAACCGTATTCACATCGAAACGATACCGCACCTTTCTCCTCCCCCTCTCGACTTTTCTGCGTGGGACTATTCTCTCGACATCCCGAAACAGCGTGCGTCCACCCCTCTGCGGCGTACAAAATTGCCACAAAAACGACCGATAGTGTAACTTTTGTGTCAATTTTTCCACACTCATACGCCCGCAAAGCAGTATCTTTGCACTCGTATAAAAATGCAAACTACAGTTAGCAAAACCGCCCCGCAAAACACCACGCACTTTTACCCTGTGCGCACTCCGATACTCGAAAACATCATTAATCTATATCAAATTACGACACAATGAAACAGTTTATGGACAAAGATTTCCTGCTGCAGACCGAGACTGCAAAGGAACTCTATCATGAGCATGCGGCAAAAATGCCGATTATCGATTATCACTGCCACTTGATTCCACAAATGGTAGCCGAGAATAAACGCTTCGAATCGATTGCACAAATCTGGCTGATGGGCGACCACTACAAGTGGCGTGCCATGCGCT
>CAVFIY010000012.1:0-17495 GCA_963622435.1 Bacteroides uniformis
GAGAGGGATTCGAACCCCCGGACCCTCGCAGGTCAACGGTTTTCAAGACCGCCGCAATCGACCACTCTGCCATCTTTCCAACTCTTCTTGTTCGCAAATAATAAGTTAACTTATTGATAGTCAATTTATTATCCACCTATCAACAGGTGCTTCGTTCAAGAAAAGCGTGCAAAGGTACTACTTTTTTGTGAAATACACAAATTTCGGACGCAATTGCAGGTGATTTTATTCGGTCTTATAAGATGTTCGTCGTCGGGCGGCAGAAAAAATGACATTTTTCAAAAAAAATTGCGCACTATTCCCAACAACGACTCCGTTTTTGTTGTATCTTTGCAGCGTCTTTCAAAGAAGACTGTATAAACACCCCGATACGAACAAGTAATTCTGCTCCGTCTATCCTCATTGCATCCACACTGCAATTACTCTTAATTAAGAATAAAGAATTAAGAATTAAGAATTATATGCACGGAATGGTCAGGAGCGACACGCCATCATTGCCTTAAGAACAGGGTAACATCAGGGTAAGAACAGGGAGAGGGCGGGTTCTATTGTGGGCTTAGACGGGTTAACGGCGAATGAGGACCAGGTTAACGGCGAGTGGAGCCGCTGCCGCCACCACTGCGGGAAGAGCCTCCGCCACTGTAACCGCCACCGCTACTGCGGGTGCTGCCACCTCCGTAACTGCCGCTACTATAACTGCCGCTGCTGCGGGTGCTGCTGCCATTATAGGAAGAGGTGCTACGCGTAGAGCCTGCATTATAATTGGTATTCGTTGTGCGAGAGGCACTGCTGTTTACACTGCTGCGAGCGGCACTGTTGCTGATGACACTACGGTTGGCGTTCGTGTTCGTCGTGCGGGTAGTGGTTGCCGTGCTGCGAGTGGACGAATTGGTAGAGCGAGTGGTGGTCGCAGTACTACGCGTGGAAGTGGAAGATGCCGTACCTGCTGCCGTTGCCCGATTGGTCGTCGCAGCGGTCGTAGTCTGATACCGAGTGGCAGGAACACGAGTCGAAGTGGCAGTGGTATTGGTGCGCGTAGTCGTTCCCGTAGTCGCCGTGCGAGTAGAAGTACTCGTGGCGGCGGTGCGAGTGGATGTCCCCGTGGATGTCGTTCCTGCAATCGCCTGACGCGTGCTGACACCCGTGGATGCCGTGCGCGAGGTGGTCGCTGCCGAACGAGCGGCTGCCGTATTCTGACTACCGTAAGTACGAGAAGAAACGCCCGAAGATGCAGTGCGAGTACTGCCCGCAGTGCCGCTGACGGCGGAGCGAGTAGAACCCGATGCGGCTACGCCCTGACGAGTGCTGACACCCGAAGTGCGAGTGGACGCACGCAAATCACGGACATTGGTATGGTTCGAGTTGCGGGTATTGAACGAACGCTCGGGGTGTGCAGCGGCATAGTCCCGACGGCTGACATGCGAGTGCATATCGCGGTACGCCGGACGAGGCTCGTGGGCATAGTAGAAACTGCAGCAGTGGTGGTGATGATGGAACGCATAGCAGTGATTCCAATAGTAGTCATAGCCCCAGACCGGATGTGCGTACCACCAAGTGGGGTAATAGCCCCAGTACCAGGGCGACTCCCAAGCGTACCACGAAGGTCCCCAGAACCAATCGTAGATGACCGGACGATAGACATAGACCGGCTCGATGATATAGTTGGTACCATATATATACTCATCGCCGACAACCTGCACGGTCACATTCTGCGCCTCGTCTTTCTCCACATAAATGGAGGCAATGTCCTGGTAAATATCCTTTGCCAGAATGGCTTGCAGCACGATAAGACGCTTGTCGCCCTCGCCCGTCTCAACGACACGGATATAGTCAATCTCCCCGTCGCCATTGAGGTCGAGGTTGCAGAAAGCGGAATCGGGCGTGTTGAGCATCTGCTCGAACTGCTCCAAATTCTTCGCCTCCGCAAAGAGTTTTGCCACTACCTTCAAGTCCAACCCATCGGCGATTTCTGTACTGTTGGCGGACACGGTAATCGTCTCATCCGCACGCACCGTCATCCCCCCTAGGAGCAACAATGCAAAAAACAAAGATAACATGCGTTTCATACGAGTAAGGTATTTATAAGGTGATATATAGTAAGTTACGCGACTTGCGGACTTGGTGTCCGAGTCGTTTATTGATAGTATTTCAATTTCCGTGCCAAACAGGCAAAATCAGACTAAATGCAAGGTATGGTGCATCTTTTCTTTCTTGGTGCGCATGTACCGCTCATTGTATTTATTGGGAGCAATCTCGATAGGGATATTCTCCACAATATCAATGCCGTAACTCTCCAAACCGACCCGTTTGACGGGGTTGTTGGTCAAGAGGCGCAGGCGTTTTGCCCCCATCTCACGGAGAATCTGCGCCCCCACCCCATAGTCGCGCTCGTCGGGGCGGAAACCGAGGTGCACATTCGCCTCGACGGTGTCGTCGCCCAGCTCCTGCAGTTTATAGGCGCGAATTTTGTTCATCAGCCCAATGCCACGACCCTCTTGGTTCATATAGACAACGATGCCACGCCCCTCATTTTCAATCATTTGCATCGCACGGTGCAACTGCTCGCCGCACTCGCAACGCATCGAACCGAAGACATCGCCCGTGAGGCAACTGGAATGGACACGGCACAAGATTGCCTCGTCCTCCTGCCACTCGCCCTTGACGAGTGCCACATGTTCCAGACCGTTGGTCAAATCACGGAAAGGCGTGAGTTGGAACTCGCCGTACGCGGTCGGAAGGAAGACCGTTTCGCCCCGCTCGATAATGGTCGGGAGGGTATTCAGTTCGGATTGTTTGACCACATCTGCCTGATTCTCAGTCGTTTCGTGCTGCAAGCGATAGGCTATCAAATCCTTAATGGAGATGAGTTTCAAGTCGTTCTCGCGTGCTACCTCCTGCAACTGCGGCAGGCGTGCCATCGTGCCGTCGGAATTCATAATCTCAATCAGCGCAGCGGCGGGGTGCAGACCTGCCAGACGCGCCAAATCGATAGCCGCCTCGGTATGCCCTGCACGCTGCAAAACGCCTCCGGAACGGGCATAGAGCGGATTGATATGCCCTGGGCGACCGAAGGTTTCGGGGCGGGAAGCGGGGTCTGCCAGCGCACGAATAGTCGCCGCACGGTCTGCCGCCGACACGCCCGTGGTGCAGCCCTCCAACTTGTCGACCGTAATGGTGAACGGCGTCCCCAACATTGAGGTGTTGTTCGCCACTTGGTGCATCAAATCGAGTTCTGCGCAACGCTTTTCGGTGATTGGCGCACAGAGCACACCCCGACCGTGCTTGAGCATAAAATTGACTTTCTCGGGCGTGATTTTCTCGGCGGCGATTATGAAATCGCCCTCGTTCTCACGGTCTTCGTCATCGACTACGATAACAAACTTGCCCTCTCGGAAATCGTGTATGGCTTCTTCTATTGTATTCATAATGAGTATGTTAGTGATTGCGTGTTATTTGACTGCGGGATGTGGGGGTGTATGCTTAAGATTGCATATTGGGGACGGCGTGCTGTGGGCGGCGGATGTGCTTGCGGAGATAAGTGTAAGCTTTGCGGAAATGCCTTTTCTGCCGCTCCCAGACCTTGAGCCACGCCTCCGGATTGAGCAGTGCGGCATCGGTTGCCGCCTTGTAAGTCAGGAAGATACCTATCGGCAACAGCACAAAAGAACTGAGCCACATACCCGCCCAACAGGGCCACAGCGCCTCGCGTGCCATTTTGTAACCCGTATTATCTATAATGTAATAAATAATGAACATCACCACCGAAATAACCACCGGCGCACCCAGTCCGCCCTTACGGATAATCGCCCCCAAAGGCGCACCGATAAAGAAGAATATCAGGCAGGCAAAGGCGAGGGTGAACTTACGGTAGAGTTCTATCTCGTGTTTGCGGATATAGCGTTGAGAATCATCCAGTAAGAGCGCATTATACTCAATCTGGTCGCGCTGCGTGGTCGCCTTATCGACCGCCGTCTCCACCGCCAGCCGCTGCTGCCCGTCGGACAAGTGGGCGAACAGCGTATCAATGTCGTACGATTTGCGCTCGTTGGACTCAACGGGTATCAGCACCCTACCCGACTTGCGCTCCCGTCCGAAATAGCGGTTCTGCACCAAATTACTACTCTGGTCACGGCTCTTCGCCTCGGCGAGAACTTGCACAGAATCAATCGAATGGATCAATTGCACTACATTCTTCGACACATGCTGGTCTTGCAAAACGGACTCATCATAGCGGTTGAATTCCGTATCGAAATCGATCAACAACTGCTTCTCGGCGAACATCTCGCGGCGGTATGGGACATTCTTCTGCTTGGAGGAGATGCGCTGTTGCTGCTGGTTGAGATTCTCGAACGACTCGCCGTTGTAGAGGCGCAAGATGAGGTACTTGTTGTCCGCCGAGAATGCCAAGCGCCCAGAGTCAGCCACCATGACCGTAGCGTTCTGAAAACCATTGGAATAGTCGTAAATCATCAGGTCGCAGAGCAGTCCCGTGCGCTTGTCCTTATGGCGGACATAGATGTTATAGCCGTCGATGCCGTCGTAGAACTCGCCCTCGGGGATATCCAACTCCGGCGACTTCTGTCGCAACGAGAAAATCAACGCCCAGAGTTTCATTTGCGACTTGGGCAGTATATTATTCGAGAAGAAAAACGCTCCGACTGCGATGAATGCAATGCCGATTGCCAACGGGCGCATGATACGGAAAAGCGAAATGCCCGCCGCCTTCATCGCCGTCAGTTCGAACTTCTCGCCCAAGTTACCGAACGAAATGAGCGAGGCGAGCAGTATCGCCAATGGCAACGCCAACGGGATGACATTCGCCACCGCATAGACAAAGAACTCCGCCAGCACGGACACCTCCACGCCCTTGCCCACCAAGTCTTTGACATGCATCCACACAAACTGCATGAGCAGCACGAAGATACATATAAAAAAGGTAGCCAAGAAGAGTCCGAGGAAGTTTCGGAGCAGATACAGGTCTATTTTCTTAATCGGATTGCGCATGGGTCAGGGCGTACGCGGCAATTAGCCGTTGAGGGACTCGGACACGAATATCAGAGGCAAGAGGTCAGCCGCCGAAGAGAAGACATAGACCTCCTCCTCACCATAGAGAATGACCTCGATAGGCTGACCGTAGCGGTGCTCCGTTTCGGTCATCACCTGACGGCACGAGCCGCACGGGGAACCGGGTTTGGTGGTGAAACGGCCGTTGGTATAACAAGCAATAGCGAGTTGCAGCACAGGCTCTTCGGGGTACTGCGCCCCTGCGGCGAACAGGGCGGAACGCTCGGCGCATAACCCACTCGGGTAGGCGGCGTTCTCCTGGTTCGCACCCCTGATAATCAGTCCGTTAGCAAGGCGCAATGCCGCCCCGACATGGTAATGAGAATAGGGGCAATACGCATTCTGCGTCTGCTCCTTGGCAATATCAACCAATTGACGCTGCGTATCGCTCAACTCCTCGGGCCGATAGATACGCATAGGGATTTTAATCTCGCACTCTTTCATATAAATAGGTGTTTTTCAGTGGTTTGGGTATTGTTTGGGTTGCTTCGTTGGCTGCGGATAGTTGCAGCAGCGCAAGACATCAATTGCGAATCAAGCGCAGGAACTCCTCGCGGGTCTCGAGGCGGTTGAACGCCCCCGCAAAATCGGAGGTTGTGGTCAGGCTGTGCGGCTTCTGCACCCCCCGCATCTGCATACAAAGATGCTCCGCCTCTATCACAACCATGACACCTAACGGGTTGAGTGTCTGTTGAATACACTCCTTGATTTCTGTTGTCAGTCGCTCCTGCACCTGCAGGCGACGCGCATAGACATCGACCACGCGGGCAATCTTACTCAACCCCGTGATACGCCCGTTCGGGATATACGCCACATGCGCTTTGCCGAAGAAAGGCAACAAGTGGTGTTCGCAAAGGGAATAGAACTCTATGTCCTTGACGACCACCATCTGACGATAATCCTCCTCGAACAGTGCCGAACGGAGAATCGCCTCGGGGTCTTCTTGGTAGCCCTTGGTCAAGAACTGAAACGCCTCGCCCACACGCTCGGGCGTACGCACCAGCCCCTGCCGATAGGGGTTTTCGCCCGCCAAAGACAGCACCTCTTTAACATGGGCTGCTATTTGGTCGGTCGTCTCATTATTAGGGGAAAAAACTTGCAAATTCATTGTACTACTTGTATTTTGTCGCGGACAACATAGGTATCGCCCTGCCGCTCGGGGTACTGCGAAACGAACTGCGCCTTGAACTCGTTCGCCTCTGCGAAAGTACGGAAATTGCCGATTCGCACTTTCCAGAAAGGTGTCATATACAGCACATAGATGGGGTTCGCCACCTTGTCGCTCAACTCTTTTTCGAGTTGGAGCGCCTCTGCCTTCGCTGTCTGCTGACGGTTCGACGAGTAGATCTGCACACGATAGCCGTCGATTTCCGCCACGCCGGAGGTGCCGTACACCATTGTATGGAGCAGCGTTTGCACCGCCGAATCCTGACGCACCTGCACATTGGGCATCGCCTCGAAGATAGAGGGACGGTCGGGTATGGAATCGTCTGCCGACACCGATAGCACCGCCAGCACGACGAATGGCAATAGGAATAATCGCTTCATAATCATAGAGTTAATAGACAAACGAACTGCCCCCGACGAACTCCCGCAACAGCGAGGTAGGCGGAATCTCCCGCTCGGGAATCGGCTCGAAATACTGCAGGAACTTAATCAGACGGTGTGCCTCGGTGTATTCCTCACAATACTTAGGCACCTCTGCCAGGATAGGCTCGGCATGGCGTTTAAGCACCGCCAACTCGAAGAGCAGTGCCGAGTTGAACATCATATCCGCCTCCTCCTGATAGGGATAAATCCAAGTCGTCTCCCCGCGCAGCACGGACGGACAGCGGGCAATCGTATCCCGCGCCGAGTAGTTGCGGTACTTATAATCACGCACGATACGGCGCAAGAGGCGAATATCAGTCGTCGGAATCCAGTTGTGATTATCGATATTGATAGTGGTCAGCACAGAGACAAAGACTTTGAAGGTTGCCGAGCGAGGGATATTGGGCAGCAGCGACGGATTGAGCGCATGCAACCCCTCCAGGATAATGACATTGTCTTTCTCCATTTTGAGGTGTTTGCCCTCGTAGATACGCTCGCCTTTCTCGAACGAATAGGTCGGCAACTCTATGGTCTTGCCCTCCATCAATTCGCTCATCTGCTGACGGAAATAGGGCAAATCGATGGCGTTAATGTTCTCAAAATCCCACTCGCCGTTCTCGTCGCGCGGCGTATCGACCCGATTGACGAAATAGTTGTCCATCGAGATGACCAGCGGTTTAATACCGTTGACCAGCAGTTGCACCTGCAGCCGCTTGGAGAAAGTGGTCTTGCCCGACGACGAAGGCCCCGAGATGAGAATAAACTTCGGTCGCTCCGCACAACTCGAGATAGCGTCGGCTATCTGCCCGATTTTCTTCTCGTGCAACGCCTCCGCCAACTTTATCATCATGAAACTGCGGTTGCCCTTGCACGCCACATTAAAGTCGCTTACATTATTGATATTGAGCAACTTATTCCATCCTCCGTACTCCCCGAAACTGGCAAACATCTTGCCTTGCGGAATGGTCTCCTCCAGCACCACGGGGTTCTTGCGGTTCGGGATACGCAGCAGCATACCGTCGAAATAAGGCTCCAAGTCGAAGACATTGATGTACCCCGTAGAGGGCATCAGCGCATTGGTGTAATAGTCAATGTAGTCCCCCATGCGGAAATAGCGGCAGTAGGGATTGCCCAGCGTCTCGAAGATAGTGGTCTCGCCATCAACGCGACTGCTGAACATCTTCATCACCTCTTTAGTGCGCTTCTCCTCCTCGTAAATCTTTCGGTCTTCGCTGATTATCTGCACCATACGCTGTTTGATAGCCGCCACCATCTCGGGCGTCAGCGTAGGCGTCGCCGCATCGGATGCCAACTCGCCGTCCTTGGGTTTGCGCCATTGGAGGGTGCAGTAGTAGCCTTTGGAAATCGGGTGTTCGATACGCAAATCCGCCCGCGGATAGAGTTCACTGATAGCACACGCCAACACCATACTGAGTGTCCGCACATAGCAGCGCATGCCGCTCGCCGAACTTGCATCGAGGAACTCCACATCCTTGGGTTTATAGAGCAAGAAGTCGAGGTTCTCCTCCTTATAATTGACATGCGCAGCAATCACGGGGTACTTCAAACGGATGTTCAGCCGCTCTTTCAACTCAATGAGCGAGATACCCCGCGGCACTTCGTGATAGGTCTGCGTGTTCTTGCAATAGACAGTGATAGTGGGTTCCATACTGCAAAAGACTAATTGAAATCAATGATATGGTGGATAGAAAGGATACCTATAATCTCCTCTGATTCAGGCGTTTCCGTCACGGCAAGGGTCGTGATATTGTACTTATCCATAATCGCCAATGCCTCCGTGAGCAGGGCTTCTTTGTGGATATGCTTGTAGGACGGCGTCATGATGTCCTCTGCCGTGATATGCAAATCCTCGTACTTCTGAATCGCCCGTCGCAGGTCGCCGTCGGTGATGATACCGATGCAAGTCGCCCCCCGATAGACCATCGTCATTCCCAAGTGTTTGTCGGACATCTCGCACACCAATTCGCGGAAAGGCGTATTGACCTGCACTTTCGGCACAGCGGTCTGCATGCAGTTCTTCACGCGCCCCAAGAGCCGCCGCCCGAGTGCGCCACCGGGGTGATAGAGGGCGAAATTCTCCGCCTTAAACTTTCGTTTCTCCATCAGGCAGACTATCAGCGCATCGCCCATAAGGGTCGCCGCCGTCGTCGAAGTGGTGGGGGCTAAGCCGAGCGGACACGCCTCCTTATCCACATGCACGGAGAGTACCAAGTCGCACGCCTGCGCCAGTTTCGAGTCGGGATTTCCCGTCATGGCAATCAGCGGGCAGCCGAGGTTGCGCAAGGGGTTGATGACATTGAGTATCTCGTTGGTCGTACCGCTGTTGCTGATAAGCAGCACCACATCGTTGCGGCAGACCATGCCCAAGTCGCCATGCACCGCCTCCACCGCATTCACAAAGATGGCCGAAGTCCCCGTAGAGGCTAACGAAGAGGCGATTTTGTGTCCGATAATGCCCGTCTTGCCGATGCCCATTACCACCAGTTTGCCTCGGCAGGCATAAATCATCTCCACCACGCGGTCGAAGTTCTCGTCTATCGAGGCCCCCAACCGGCTCAATTCTTCTATTTCCTCTGCAAATATCTGTTTTGCGCGTAAGGAATATGTCATTTCCATATTATATTAGTCGTTCGGCAAAGTATGCACCAAATTATCGAGTGCCACCGCCTCCTGAAGAATCGTATCTATATCGTTGAGTTTCACTTGGTTTGCTGCATCTGATATGGCGTGGTCGGGGTCGGGATGCACCTCGAGGAACAGTCCGTCCACACCCACCGCCAGGGCGGCACGCATCAGGTACGGCACCATCTTTCGATTGCCGCCCGTAACGCCCTGTTGGCTGCTCGGTTTCTGCACGGAGTGCGTAGCGTCGAACACCACGGGGCAACCGAAGCGCCTCATCTCCACCAGCGAGGTCATATCCACCACCAGATTGCCGTATCCGAACGAAGAGCCGCGTTCCGTAAGCCACAGACGCTCAGCGAGTTGCTTCTCGGACGCCACTGCCTCCACTTTGCTCACCACGCCCTGCATATCCCACGGCGCCATGAACTGTCCTTTCTTCACATTGACGATACGCCCCGTGCTGGCAGCCGCCTGAATCAAGTCGGTCTGGCGGCTGAGGAACGCGGGTATCTGGAGTACATCCGCCACTTCCGCCACGGGTGCGCACTGCCACGACTCGTGTACATCGGTCAAGATGGGCAGCGCAAACTGCTCTTTGACCTCCTGCAGGATACGAAGTCCCTCTTCCATGCCCACCCCGCGTTGGGAATTGGAGGTGCGGTTGGCTTTGTCGTACGAGGACTTGAAATAGAGTTTTATCCCAAGTTTGCCGCAGACCGCTCGGAGGGTGTCCGCCGTCTGCATCACGGTATCTCGGTTCTCAATGGCGCAAGGTCCTGCTATTAGAAACATGCTGATTTTCTTTTAGTTATTGTACACACGCACCCAATCTATTTCCACTTTGCCCGTGCCGGCGACAGCCCCTTCGGGCAGATACTCCGCCACTGCTGGATAGAGCGCAACGCCCGACAGCGTGTTCGCCGTCCGCAGCACCTCTTGGTTGTTGATATACCACACTATCTCGCCGCTCGTAATGCGCACAGAGTACACATACCACTGCGAGGGGCGCACGCCGCCGACCACCGTCTGCGTATCTTTCTGTTGTGTCCGCACGCCCACCGAGAGGTTTTTCCCGTTCCATTGTGCCAACTTGACTATCGGCAGTCGTTCGCCCGAAGCGAGATACACCGCAGCATGTGCCAACCCCGACACACGCACTTTTGCCATGAACAGCCCTTCGGTGGCATGGAAAGCCGCACCTGTCTGCAACACATCGCCCGTCCACGCAAACGACTGTTTTACAAAGCCTTTCGTGGGGTGCCATGCCGATGCAACCACCTGTTCTTTCTTCGTTTCGACCACCAGCGCACCGTTCCGTATTGCGCTGTTCTTCCCTTGGTTGTACGCCTGTTGCTCGTTGCAGTACGAGTGGTCGGTCTTGAGGTTCGGGTTGTCGTAGTAGAACCCCGCTTTCCACGCCGTTTGCTGCAGATTGGTGAGGTCAAACTCCTCCGCATAGAGGGTGCGATACTGCTCCCATGCGGCAATCTGTTTGGGGTCTTGCGACAAGTAGAACCGGATATCCGCCAGGGCTTTCAGTTCCTTGTAGCGAGCGTCCTGTTTGCTCTCCTCCGTGGTGTACCAGCGGCGGGGATTGAGCCAGAAAGCATTGCGCTTTTGGAACTCCTCTTCCTTGACCTCTACCCGCAGGCGCAAGTAGTCTTTCACCTCTTGCGACTGCTCGTAGCGGCGGTAGTTGCGCAGCGACCACGACTTATCGATAAAGAGGAATTTCTTCAACTCGGGCGACTGCTTGACCGCCTCCGCATCTTTGAGCAGCGCATAGCGGTCGCTCTCGGCGAACGCCAGATAGTCTTTGAAGTTCGGCAGTGCCAGCACCAGATAGTAGGCATGCACTATCGGGGCGACACGCAGCAGATGGAAACGCGACATCGTCTTGAACTCCTCTGTATCGGTGTATCTGCGTGTAAGCAGATACTTCTTATTCTTTTGGAATTCAGGCGATTCCACCACTTTCCGCAGCGTGAGGAACTCCTGCAATTCGGGCATTTGTTCCACTTTCCGATAGCGCACAATGGTCTCTTTTACTTGGGCTATGTATTGCTCGAACTTTGCCGTCGAGAGGGTATTGCTATTCAGATTCGTCATATTATTCTATTCGCTTGTGCGTATATTATTTCTTATTAAGTATAGCAAACAGGTCGTCCAATGTCTGCACGAAGAGGGGCTTGTAACTCTCCTGTTCGGGCAGAAACGAAAGGGCTTTCATCTGCTCGGCGAGGGTCTCCAGGGCAGTGTAGAACCCGTTGTAATTCAGCACATAAAGGGGTTTATGGTGTTCCCCGACCGTGCCGCTTGCTATCACATCCATCATCTCGTCCAGCGTGCCGTAACTCCCCGGCAGACAGACAAAGCAGTCGGCGAGGCGTTTCATCTGCTCTTTGCGGTCGTTCATTGTCGTGACCAGGTAGAGGCTGTCGCAGTTCGTTGTCTGACGGCGTGAGGCGATGATGCGCTGCGGGATAACGCCCAGCACCTGTGCGCCGGCACGCTTCGCAGCATTGCTCACGCGGGTCATCAACCCGCCCGTAGCACCGCCATAGACCAAGGTATGCCCCTGTTCTCCTATCCACTTCCCCAACCTATCGCCGAGAGCAAGATACTCCTCGGGAATTTGGTCTTTAGCACTACAATACACAGCAATACGCATTTGGAGTAATTATGAATTATGAATTAAGAATTAAGAATTATGAATTGTTTCTTACTGTATTACAAGTTATTAGTTATATCTTACCCGTGTTGCAACCTATTTATCAATTACGCAAAGTGGCACATCCGGCAGCCTGGGGGCGTGGGTGTCCTCACCCGCGGCGGCTCGTCAGAGCCGGTTGACCATACTATACCTAGTCCACTGCACCTGCCTTAATAGTTTTCTACCCTCACGAATTACAAGTGCTATACATTATATGCCCCCCACACACAACTGAAATTCGGTGCAAAGGTAATGCATTTTTTCTGCGGTTGTTGGGAATAGTGCGCAATTTTTGTTTTTTACCCTCAATTTACTCTCCGCAGTAAGGTAGATGCAGTGAGGATACAATGAGGATAAGTCAATTAACAATTAAGAATTAACAATTAATATGCACCATACGATTCGTTTTTGCACTACGCATATAATTCTTAATTCGTAACTCTTAATTCATAATTTGTCGTCTTCCCTGTTCTTACCCTGATGTTACCCTGTTCTTACCTTGCCCTATTCGCAATAGTTATTAACAAGCGTAGTGTGCGCAGCAGGTATGTTAATTGTTAATTTTTAATTGTTAATTGACTAGGCATCGATGTTGGCGTAGGTGGCGTTCTGCTCGATGAACTCTCGGCGGGGAGCGACATCGTCGCCCATCAACATCGAGATGGTGCGGTCAGCCTCAGCGGCGTTCTCTATCGTTACTTTTTTGAGCATACGGCGTGCGGGGTCCATAGTCGTTTCCCACAACTGTTCATCGGACATCTCGCCCAAACCTTTGTACCGTTGTACTTTGATTTGGTTCTCGTTGCCGTTTCCGTATCGTTGAATAAAGTCGTTGAGTTGTTGGTCGTTCCAGCAGTACTCTTTCACGCCACCTTTGGAGCAGAGGTAGAGCGGTGCCATGGCGATGTAGAGGTGTCCTTGCTCGATTACCTCTTTCATATGGCGGAAGAAGAGGGTCATAATCAGGGTGGCGATGTGCGCACCATCGACATCGGCATCCGCCATAATGATTACTTTGTGGTAGCGTATCTTGCTCAGGTTCAGTGCTTTGGGGTCTTCCTCCGTGCCGAAAGTGATACCGAGGGCGGTAAAGATATTGCGCACCTCCTCGCTCTCGAACACCTTATGCTCCATGGCCTTCTCCACATTCAGAATCTTACCACGCAACGGCAGGATGGCCTGGTGTGTACGGTCGCGTCCGGTCTTTGCCGTACCGCCTGCGGAGTCTCCCTCGACGAGGAACAACTCACACTCGGCAGGGTCTTTGCTCGAGCAGTCTGCCAACTTACCCGGCAGTCCGCCACCGCTCAACGGCGACTTACGCAGCACGCTCTGACGGGCATTGCGGGCAGCGATACGGGCTTGCGCCGCGAGAATCACTTTCTCCGCAATGCGTTTGGCATCTTCGGGGTGTTCCTCGAGGTAATTGGTCAGTGCCTCACCAACGGCAGACGACACCATACCTGCCACCTCCGAGTTGCCCAACTTCGTTTTGGTCTGTCCTTCGAACTGTGGTTCAGCCACTTTCACAGAGATGACTGCCGTCAGTCCCTCACGGAAATCGTTCGGGTCGATGACCGAGTTACCCTCTTTGTCTTTCAGTTTTGCCTTTTCGAGCAGTTTGCTGTCCTCGGCGTACTTTTTCATCACACGCGTCAGCGCAGCACGGAAGCCTGCGACATGCGTACCGCCCTCTATCGTGTTGATATTATTTACATACGAGTGCACATTCTCGTTGAAGTCGGTGTTGTATATCATCGCCACTTCGACGGGTGTGCCGTACTTGTCTGTATTTAAGTGGATTACCTCCGAGATAAGCGGTGTACGCGTACCTTCTATGTAACGCACGAACTCGCTCAATCCCTTTTCGGAGTAGTACACCTCCCCTTTGTAGCGTTTCCCGTCGGGGGCAACTATGCCTTTCTGCTCTGCGGACACTTCACCGTCGGGCAGTGCGGCAGGGGCTTCGGTAATCGGGTGGCGGCGGTCGGTCAGCGTAATGCGTACCCCTGCATTGAGGTATGCCAACTCGCGCATACGGTTGGCGAGTATATCGTATTGATATACAGTCTCTGTGAAGATACTGCCGTCGGGCCAGAACTGTACGCAAGTACCCGTCCCTCGCTCGCTGCCGTAGGTGCCAATCTCGTGTACCTCGCAGGTCGGTTTGCCTTTGGCGTACTCCTGCATGTATATCTTGCCGTCGCGAAACACCTCCACATGGAGTTTGGTCGAGAGGGCGTTCACACAACTGACACCCACACCGTGCAGACCGCCGGACACCTTATAACTGTTCTTGTTGAACTTACCGCCCGCGTGCAGCACGGTCATAACGACCTCGAGGGCGCTGCGGTGCTCTTTGGGGTGCATATCCACAGGGATACCACGCCCGTTATCTTGTACGGTAATCGAGTTATCTTCGTTGATTGTCACCTCGATATGGTTGCAGAATCCTGCCAGTGCCTCATCGATAGAGTTGTCCACCACCTCATATACCAAGTGGTGCAAACCTTTCTGCGAGATGTCGCCGATGTACATAGCAGGGCGTTTGCGCACTGCCTCCAATCCTTCGAGTATCTGAATACTCGACCCATCATACTTTTCCTGTTCTTCCATGTATGTTATGTTATTTTTCTCTGTAATTATAGTATTCTTCCCATTTACAGTTTTCTCTCCACTTCCAACTGTCTATATCACCACCCCTATGTAGTGCAGAAAGTGTATTTTCAGCACAAATGGCGAATTTGTTATTCATCCCAACCGTTCACTAGCGTTTGAGGCTCACGACGAGTATCCCAAACATCATGTATTACTATACAATCAACATCTAATGAATATATTAATTTACTACGATTGCCAATTACCACACTGCGATACCCCGTAGGTAAAGCAGAAAGCAGCGGCTCCACCTTGCCCATTAATGGCATCTTTGACAATGCATCCGTCCATGACCGAATTGTTCGGTAGAAATTAGTCAATACTTGTCCGCCGAAATTCGCCAATATATAATCTGAGGTCTGTTGCAAAGAGAGTACCGCTCGTTGTGTCCAAACTACTTGCATTGCGCCGTCTTAATCATTGCTGCATCATCCGCAGCACCTCATCTGTTGTGTACACGCGCCCCGCAGCATAGTCAGCCTCTGATTCCATAATGCGAGCCTCCAATTCCTCTTTTGTATAAGGGCGTATCCCTTCCTCTTCATCAGCCCTCACCAACAGTTGCCCTGCCAGCCAGCGCAAGTTTTCCGCCGACAGGTTATATGTCTGAATATCAGACAAGAGATTCTGTAATGCTATTGAACTCATTGTATCGATTATATTTTACATCTTTGCACACGCTTTCACATCCGCCCCTACTTTTTCATCTATTCTTTTACAGAAATCCATTACCACCGCTACACCATCCCGCATACCCACTCCACTCTGCATGTTAACTATTAATTTTTAATTGTTAATTGGCTTCTACGCCAAATTCTTTGCAAAGGTACTAAAATTATTCGGTTTCTGCAATAGGGTAAGACATTTTTCTGTGTTTTGTGTCTTAAAACGCCTCTAAATGCCCGATTTAGGGACTTACTTTTTTCGTACTCGTTTTTCGACTGACACCTCAATGCGTCCTACCGCCCGAAAACAAGTCCCATTTACCGCTTCTCTTCTCTAAGCAGTAATCACTTTTCTTCGCTATTCCCCGCACTCTCTTTGCGGCAATCACTTTTCTTGCGGCAAATACTCTCTTTACTGCACCTCTTTTTGTTTCTTCTGCGGGTTGGGCAAGAAAGCAGCGATGATTCCCATCAGCGGGAGCAGCGTACTGATGTGGAAGATATACTCTATACTCGTCTTGTCGGCGAGCCACCCGAAGAAAGCAGAACTGATTCCCGCTATGCCGTACATCAGTCCGAAGAACAGTCCAGAAATCATACCCACTTTGGTCGGATAAAGGTCTGTGGCATAGACCAGTATGGAGGAGAAGGCGGACGAGATAATGAGGCTCACTATGATAGCAAGTGCCACGCACCACCCCAGTCCCACATACGGCATAAACAGTGCGAACGGCACTGCCCCGAAGATAGAACCGAGTATTACATATTTGCGCCCCACTCTATCGCCCAATGCACCTCCTGCCAGTGTTCCGATAGCGGAGGTGGCTAGCACAGCAAACAGACAGTATTGTGCATTCTGTACTGACAGCGAGAACTTATCCATCAAGTAGAATGTGAAGTAGTTTGTCATGCACGACATGTAGATGTACTTCGAGAAGATGAGCGTAATCAGTATCGCCATTGCCCAATGCACTTTCTTCTTCGAGTAGGTCGAGGCGACACCCGCTTGCTTCTTGGGGCGGTTCGACAGATAGGTTATCTCGTTGCTATACCATTGCCCTACCCAAAAGAGCAGAATGGCGGCTACCACTGCCACCACGCCCACCCACGACACGGCACTCTGCCCATAGGGGAGTATCATCCACGCCGCCAGTAGGGGACCTATAGCGCAGCCTGCATTCCCGCCTACTTGGAAGATTGATTGTGCAAGGCTCTTGCGTCCACCCGATGCTATCTGTGCCACTCGTGAGGCTTCGGGGTGGAAGATAGACGACCCGAATCCCAATACCGTTACGGCAGTGATAATCAGCACCAGGTTGTTCGCAAAGGCGAGCAGTATCAGTCCTGCCAGCGTGAGCCACATGCCTGTTGTCAGTGCGTACGGGTGGGGCTTGCGGTCGGAGTAGAAGCCTACGACGGGTTGTACTATCGACGATGCCAACTGAAAGAACAGTACGATAAGTCCTATCTGTGCGAAACTGAACTGGAAGTTCTCTTTCAGTATCGGGTAAATAGCGGGTATCACCGACTGAATGGTGTCGTTCAAGAAGTGCGACACTCCGACGGCGACCAGTATTACAAAACTAGTCCCTTCTGTTGCCTTCGGTGTCCGCAGATTGGTAGGTATGGAAGCGTGTATTGCCATTCGATTTATCTTTTTACGCACGGGTGTATGACCGTTATCATTATGCACAAGTATCTTTCTCTTTGCCGCCTTACCGCAAAAAGCCTGCAAAGGTACATAAAGTTCTTGACATACACAAGAGCGGGTGCTCCCGCAGAGCAATAACTTCTTCGGAACCGGCGGCGGGTCGGCGGGTCGGTGGCGTGTCGCCACAGACAACAAGTTCCTTTGGACGGACGCCTGCGGCGTATGGACACGAATTATCATAAATCTTCTCTCCAAATACATGGAAAATTATATCAAATAGATTCAAATATACAGAGTAGCAAATACCTTTTGGAACGGATGCCTGCGGCGTATGGTCGTCAATTATCATAAAGATGAATATCCGGGGAGTCCGGGGAGTCTGGATGTCTGGATGTCTGGGGGGGGGGTATGGATACAACAAAAGAGGCTGCCTAACAACTTTGCATTGTTAGACAGCCTCTTACACGAGTATTCTCTTTGCACTCCCCTCCTTTGGAGGGGTGAGGGG
>CAVFIY010000013.1:0-471 GCA_963622435.1 Bacteroides uniformis
GTATGGTCAACCGGTTTGTTCCAAACCGCCGCGGGTGGGGACACCCACGCCCCCAGGCTGCCGGATGTGCCACACCCCGATAAAGGCAACGACTGATACGCCGACTATCACGCATATTACTACTGCGCATATTAATTGTTAACTGTTAATTATTAATTAACCATGTCTCCTTCCACGAAGAAAAACATTCTGTTTATAGGTGCGAACCTGCTAATGGCAGTTGTCGTATGTGCGCTGCTGCTGACCTTACTCTATTTCCGCCTGCGGCACTACACACAGCACGGCAAGGAGGTGGAAGTGCCGAATGTGGTCGGGCTATACATGGAAGAGGCAGAGCCGCAAGTGCGTGCCGTGGGGTTGCGCCTGCAGGTTACAGACTCCACTTACTCGAACCGTGTGCCGCTCGGCACGATAGTAGAGCAGACACCGCCCGCCAACAGTCATGCCAAAGACGGGCGCACTGTCTATATC
>CAVFIY010000013.1:481-13881 GCA_963622435.1 Bacteroides uniformis
GTCTATATCGTAGTGAACGCCAAGAACCGCCGACAGATACCCCTACCCGACCTGCAAGACATGAGTTACCGTCAGGCGGAGGCGACGCTGCGCTCGGTGGGCATACAAGTAAACGAACAATACGAATACGAGCCGTCGGAATACAAAGACCTGGTACTTGCCGTGAAACAGGACGGCGTGGTACTCGCCCCCGGGCAGCGTCTGGACGAGGGGAGTCGGGTAACGCTCGTAGTGGGCTTCGGCAAAGGGACGGAGATGGTCGGCGTACCGAACCTCATTGGGATGAACCTGCAAGATGCGCGTGCGCTGCTGCTGAGTTATCGGTTGACCGTAGGCGCGGTGGAGTACGACAAAGAAGACAGCACGGAGGCGGACGGCACGGCTGCGGAACAGGTTGTCTATCAGCAGAGTCCCGCGGCGGGAGAGCAGTTGCTCGAAGGCTCGACGGTGAACCTCAAACTGTCCTCAGACATGGAGAAGGCTATCTCCAGCGACACGGAAGAGAATGAGGAGGAGTTCTTCTAGATTAGTTGAAAGTTGATAGTTGAAAGTTGAAAGAAGTAGAGAGATAAAAGTAGAGAGTAGAGAGAGATAACGAATGCGCAATGGCACAGCATAATCAACCGGCTCTAACGAGCCGCCGCGGGTGGGGACACCCACGCCCCCAGGCTGCGGGCAATGCAACTGTAGTAAACACTAAACTACTCTAAACTATAAACACTCAACGCTAAATACTAAACTAACAACTGCACTAAACTACTCTAAACTAACAACACTAAACACTAAACGCTAAACACTGAACTAAAACAGGCACATGGACGACGAGGAGATATACGAACGGTGGCGGACGCAAGTCGATAAGGGGCAGACGCCGCAGCGGGTGGATAAGTACCTGAGCGAACACATGGCAGGTACTTCGCGCAACCGTATCCAGACGGCGGCGGAGGCGGGGAATGTATGGGTGAACGGGAAGTCCGTGGCGAGTAACTACAAAGTGAAGCCGCTCGATGTCATCCAAGTGCTACTCGACCACGAGCCGAACGACTACACTATCTACCCCGAGGATATACCACTCTCTATCGTCTATGAGGACACCGACCTGCTGGTGGTAAACAAGCCCGCCGGCATGGTGGTACACCCCGGACACGGGAACTACGAACACACCCTGCTCAACGCACTGGCGTATTACTTCCAAGGGCAGCAGGGCATCGACATGAACGACCCGAACATCGGCCTTGTACACCGCATAGACAAAGACACCAGCGGGCTGCTCCTGATTGCCAAGACCCCCGAAGCGAAGACAAGTCTCGGGCGGCAGTTCTTCGACCACACGACGGAGCGCACCTACAACGCCCTCGTATGGGGGACATTCCAAGAGGACAGCGGCACGATAGAGGGCGCATTGGCACGCGACAACCGCGACCGCACCATCTACCGCATCTGGGACTTGGAGGAGAACCCCAACGCCAAAGAGGCGATTACCCATTGGCGAGTGCTGGAACGCTACCCCTACACCACCCTAGTAGAGTGCCGCCTCGAGACGGGACGCACACACCAGATACGCGTCCACATGAAGTCTATCGGGCATCCGCTCTTCGCCGACGAGAAGTACGGCGGTATGGAGATACTGAAAGGACTGCGCACACAGAAATACCGTCAGTACATCGAAAACTGCTTCGCTCTCTGCCCGCGGCAAGTGCTGCACGCCAAGACGCTCGGCTTCACACACCCCCGCACGGGAGAACGCATGTTCTTCGACAGCGAATGGCCGGACGATATGACCAACCTAATTACGAAATGGAGGAACTATGAACCGAATACTCTGGGCTGACGACGAGATAGACCTGCTCGAGCCCTACCTGATTTACCTGCGCGGGAAAGACTACGAAATACTGACTGCCACCAACGGGCAAGATGCCATTGACCTCTGTCGGCAGGAGGCACTCGATATTGTGTTCCTAGATGAGAACATGCCCGGGCTGAGCGGGCTGGAGACGCTGCAGGAGATAAAACGCCTGCACCCCGAGTTGCCCGTGGTGATGATTACCAAGAGCGAGGAGGAGCGTATTATGGAGCAGGCTATAGGCGAGAAGATTGCCGACTACCTGATTAAGCCCGTCAACCCGAGCCAGATACTGCTGTGCCTGAAGAAGCATATTCACCAGCGGGACATCCGCAGCGAACACACCGCCCGCACCTACCGACAGGAGTTCGGCGATATAGCCTACCTCATCGACACGGCGCAGACACTCGACGAGTGGATGGCGATAGAGCGTATGCTGACCAAATGGGAGATAGACCTGCAGGATATCGATTCCTCGATGCGCGAGGTGCTGGATATGCAGCGCACGCAAGCGGAGGCGGCGTTCTCGAAGTTCATCCAACGGCACTATGTGGAGTGGTTTCAACAGGGGAGCGACCGCCCGATGATGTCGCCCGATGTGTTCAAGAAGACACTCTTCCCGCTGCTGGACAAGGGAGAGAAAGTGGCGTTCGTGGTGATAGACAACTTCCGCTACGACCAGTGGAAGACCATTCAGCCGCTGCTGGGCGAGTACTTCACGGTGAGCGAAGAGGGGCAGTATCTCTCTATCCTGCCCACCGCCACGCAGTACGCCCGCAACGCCATCTTCTCGGGGCTGATGCCGCTGCAGATACAGGAGATGTACCCGTCGCTCTGGATAGACGAAGACGAGGAGGAGAGCAAGAACGCCAACGAGAAAGAACTGATACAGACACAGTTAGACCGCTTCCGCCGCAAGGACACCTACTCGTATTTCAAAGTGAACGAGAGCGATTTCTGCGAGCGGGTGATTGCCCAGTTGCCACACCTGCATACGCCGCTCACGGTGATTGTGCTGAACTTCATCGATATGCTCTCGCACTCCCGCACGGACAGTAAGATGATGCGAGAGTTGGCGAACGACGAGGCGGCATACCGCAGCCTGACGCTCAGTTGGTTCCGTCACTCGCCCACGCACGAACTCTTCCGCCGCCTGGCAGAGGCGGGCTACAAGGTCGTCCTCACGACCGACCACGGCACGACGCGTGTGAAGAACCCCGTCGTTATCCAGGCGGACAAGAACACCAACACCAATCTGCGCTACAAAGTGGGCAAGGCACTCAACTGCTCGAGCAAGAATGTGTTTGTCATCGACCGCCCCAAACAAGTGGGGCTGCCCTGCCCGAATGTGAGCAGCAGTTATATGTTCTGCACGGGGAGCGACTTCTTCGGCTACCCCAATAACTTCAACTACTACGCCCAGTACTATCGGAACACCTTCCAGCACGGGGGTATCTCGATTGAGGAGATGCTCATCCCCCTTATCACCCTAGAGCCGAAAGGCAATGCGTAGTACGCTTCTCCTATAAGATATATGGCACGCACGGGCAAGACAGTACCCCGCAAGGGCGGACACAAAGGCAAGTGGATAGCAGGCGGCATCGTCCTCCTGCTGTGCGCTGTGTTGGCACTGCCCATGCTCTCACACGGCAACGGGGCTGACCCTGCGGAGTACACGCACAGGCTGACCCTGCTGACTTACAACACGCACCGCATGGGGGAGTTCCGCAAGCCCGCACAGAACCGCGTGCTGCAGTACCTGCTGCGGCAAGACGCGGACATCATCTGCCTACAGGAAGTGGAGGTCTATAAAGACCCTACATATCTGACACTGGGGGAGTTACGGGAGGCGATGAAAGAGAAATACCCCTATTCGTACATCGACTTCTCTGTCTATAACCGACGGCGGCAGTTCGGGAATGTGGTCTTCTCCCGCTATCCGCTTATCAACAAGCAGACCATCCGCTACACCTCGCGGGCGAACATCTCCAGCCGCTGCGATGTGGTGGTCGGCGGGGACACGCTGCGGCTGATAACCAATCACTTGGAGTCTAACCGCTTCGACCGAGGCGACCTCGCAGAGAACATCGCCAACGGCGACAGCCTCAAAGAGAGTGCGCACCGCTTGGGGAATAAATGGGGAAAAGCAAGTGCCATGCGCCACGAGCAGGCGCGTAGCGTACATCGAGAGGTAGAGCAGTCGCCCTATCCGACTGTGGTGGTGGGGGATTTCAATGACTTGGCGTGGTCGTACACCTATTGGCGGGTGCGGGGGACGATGCGGGACTGCTTCCTCGCAACGAGTTGGTGGCGATACGGGGCAACCTACACTTATCACCACATCGGCGCACGCATAGACTATATCCTCTGCTCACGCACACTGCACCCCGCCGAGTGCCATGTGGAGCGGGTACGCCACTCCGACCACTATCCCGTCGTCGCCACGCTGGTGTGGTAAGACCTCCCCAAGCGACCTCCCCAAGCCCCTCCAGAGGAGGGGGTGTTTGAAACCCACGGTAGGAGGGTGTGTTGGACTCCGTATCCCCCTCTCTGAGGGGGTGAGGGGGAGTCATCACAGTACTCCTTTTTCCTTTGCCAGTGTCATCAGGTACTCCTTGGCGGCGGCGTGGTCGTTGGGGATAATGCCGTCGAGGATAGCGTCCTTGACTGCCGACTTGAGTTCGCCCACCGTGGCACAGGGCGGCAGGGACAGCCACTCCATAATCTCCTCACCCCGCACGGGCGGCTGGAAATTGCGTATCCTATCCCGCTCCTCGAGTTCCACCATCTTTTGCCGCACGAGTTCGTAGTTGCGGTGGAAGCGTGCCACCTTGTCCGCATTGCGGGAAGTGATGTCCGCATCGCAGAGCAGCATCAGGTCGTCGATGTCGTCCCCCGCCTCGAAGAGCAGTCTGCGCACTGCCGAGTCCGTCACCTTGTCCTCTATCAGGTTGATAGGGCGCATGTGGAGGTCAACCATCTTCTGCACATAGTCCATCTTCTCATTCTGCGGGAGTTTCATCTGCTTGAAGATGCGAGGCACCATGCGTGCGCCCAGGAAGTTGTGGTTGCGGAAAGTCCACCCCGCCTGTGCGTCCCACGCCTTGGAGCGGGGCTTGCCGATGTCGTGCAGCAGTGCCGCCCACCGCAGCCAGAGTTTATCGGACTTCTCCGCCACATTGTCCAACACCTGCAGGGTATGCAGAAACACATCCTTATGCCCCTTGCCCGCAATGACCTCCACACCTTTGAGCGCAGCCAGTTCGGGGAAGATAAGCGGCAGCAGCCCCGTCTTATCCAGCAGTTTCCACCCCACGGACGGGCGGCGGGAGAGCATAATCTTGTTCAACTCATCGGCAATGCGCTCCTTGGAGATGATGCGAATACGCTCGCGGTTACGCTCAATCGCCTCAAAGGTCGGCAGGCAGAGAGAGAAGCCGAGTTGGGTGGCAAAGCGTATCGCCCGCATCATACGCAGCGGGTCGTCGGAGAAAGTAATATCGGGATCGAGGGGCGTGCGGATAATGCACTGCTCCATGTCGGACAGACCGTCGAAGGGGTCGAGCAGTTCGCCGTATCGGTCGCGGTTGAGGCAGATGGCGAGGGCGTTAATCGTGAAGTCGCGGCGGTTCTGGTCTTCCTCCAGCGTGCCGTCCTCCACAATCGGGTTACGGGAGTCGCGCCGGTAACTCTCGCGCCGCGCCCCGACAAACTCCAACTCCATTTCCCCTTTCTTGACCTGCGCCGTGCCGTACGTGCGGAAGACGCTCAAATGCGCCCCGCGCCCCAGGCGATGTGCCACCGCCTCCGCCACCTGTATGCCTATGCTTACCTCCTTATGCGGCTGTGAATCAGCGGATTCGGCGATAGGCGTACGCCGCACGACCACCATATCTATATCGATCGAGGGGCGGTGCAAGAATAAATCCCGCACCCAACCGCCGATGACATAGCAGTCGAACCCGAGGCGGTCTGCCTCCTCACCCGCCCAATGCAACTCGGGCAAATCAATCTTCTCGTTGTCTATCTTCATATTATATGGATATGGTATCTCGTTCGTGTGCCACAGGCACAATATATAAATGTCTTTAATAAAAGTGCGCCTTTACCATGCGGTAAGAACAGGGTAAGGTCAGGGAAAGAACAGGGAGAACACCCGACAAAACGCATTAACTTTCCCTAACCTGCACGGGACGATATGCGGACAGGAGTAGGTGATTAGTGGGTGATTAGTAGGTGATTAACGGGTGATTCACACGGGACTAACGCACCTACACCGCTCCTCTCTCGACCTCGTCGCCGTAAAAAACGACGGCAAAAGTACAAAAAAAAGACGAAAATAACAAATAAACTTGCACAACCGAAGAAAAATGCGTACCTTTGCGGGCTTTTTGGAAAGTAGGCAATGGCTTACGCACGCCGAAAAGGGAACTTATTTTACTAACAAGGGCAGGCGATTCGAGCAATCGTAGCCCGCAAAACAAAAGTCTAAATGGCAACAAAGATTCGTTTGGCTCGTCATGGTCACAAAGACTACGCTTACTACCACATCGTAGTAGCAGACAGCCGCTCGCCACGAGATGGCAAAATTATCGAACGCATCGGTTCGTTCAACCCCAACACCAACCCGAGCGCAGTAGTCCTCAACTTTGAGCGCGCACTCTATTGGGTAGGCGTAGGCGCAGAGCCGACTGCCACCGTACGCAACATCCTTTCCGACGAGGGCGTTCTTCTGATGAAGCACCTCAACGGCGGTGTAGCCAAAGGTGCATTTAGTCAGGAAGAGGCTCAAAAGCGTTTCGACGCTTGGAAAGCACAGAAAGACGCAAAGAACGGCAAAATCAGCCAAGCAGAGGCTGATAAGAAAGTGGCTGCCGCAAAGGCTCTGCTCGCACAAGAGGTAGAGACCAACAAGGCAAAGGCTGCCGCTGTAGCCAAGAAGCGCCAAGAGGCTGCTGACGCACTCGCTGCCGCTGCAGTGGAGGCTGCGCAGGAGGCTGCAGGTACCGAGGAAAATACCGAGGCTGCGGCAGAATAAGCCCGACGGCGACTAGCCAAAGATAGGCAAATAAGTCCAAAACACAGTCGTTTTGGACTTATTTGTACCTACCAAACGGAGGGGGGGGTCTCCTGGTGCTTGCACGAGTTGCTGCCGTTGGTTTCGGCATAAGTTGCTTACATTGGCGCTTGCACAAAACAGGAAGAATACCCCCTGCCCACAGACGGATAACCTGCTAATACGAACTACACACTACTAACCCAACCATTCCTTCATGAACGAAGACAACATTGCATCCCGGATGGCACAGCGCCTATGGTCACACCGTGTACTATTCTATTGGTCTGTACCCGTCTGCTTTGTTGTGGTCTATGCACTGATGTTCTGCGTGCCGACCACCTATCAAAGCCAATGGTCGCTTGTCGCCGAGCGCACCGATGCCGCCGACGAATACAACACACTGACGCTCAACCACCCTGAACAATACGACCTTGGGTTGGCGCAGACCCGCAACGGCATTGGCGCAGATGACTACAATGACATGGTCTATTCGCCTCAACTGCTCCGAAGACTGCTCGTTGCCCCCGTCGCCACCATAGACGGTAAGTTCAACGGCACCTACAGCGACTACATCAATCACTATCAGCGCAAGACGCTCCTCTCGAAAGTAGGAAGCGGTATCAGCCGTTGTTTCAACGGCGGACAGCAGATGAGCAGCAATGCTTCGTATGCTGCAGAGGATATATTCTTCACCCGCGAAGAAGCGAATACCATTGCCACTATCCGCAAACAGATTACTTGCACATTGGAACGAAAGTCGGACATTGTGCGCATAGAGGTTGTTACACAAGACCCTCTTGTCAGCGCACAAGTGGCAAAGCATATTGAGAACGAACTGCAGGCATTGATAGAAAACTATTATAAGAGCAAAGCACAACGACTAACTGCCCATATAGACTCGCTGACTGCCGCCGCCGAAAGTGATTGGAAAGAAGCAGTACGCACACAAGCAAAAGAGGCAGACACTTATCACCATATATACGACTCATTCCGTCGGCAACAGGTAATCTACCAAGCAAAAGCCATTGTACCAAAGCCTTTTACCGCCCTATCGGAGCCGGCAATTGTCTATACGCCTGTAGGACCGCACAGACTGCGAACCACACTGCTACTCACATTTGTCTATGCGCTACTCGTCGGGGCATGGATATGCCGCAAAGAGTTAATTGAGAGCCTATTAGAATAGTGGCGGCATGGGCGTTTATGAAGATGCAGTGGCATCGCGTAAGAATCGCATAGGGTTGGGATAGTTGCCCATACTCGTTAGGAATATACGCCATAAGTCTTCGGTTATGCTCAATATATCCATTGTACTATATAAACCCGATTGGGCGGGAGAGGTGGTGCCGCTGCTACGGGAGTTGGCACGGGTACGGTGTCTGAACAAGATATACCTTATCGACAACTCGCCCGAGGAAAGCACGGAATTTTGTCCCGAGTTGCATTCGGTTGCGCAAGCGCGCTGCCAAGCGCATACAAACAACTACTGCAATACAGGGAAAGAGAGTGGGGATGTTCCCCTATCGGACGACAAGGAGGATGCAGGGAGGATACAAGGAGGATGCGAGGGGGACGATGCAGCGTGGCGGGAGAAAGTGGTGTACCGCTTTACGGGGGCGAATATCGGGTACGGAAGGGGGCATAATTGTGCGCTGCGGGAGAGTGTATATGACGGTGTGGCGTTGCACTTGGTGATGAACTCGGACATTGTCGTAAAGGCAGAGGATATAGACACACTCTGTCAGTTTATGGAGAGCGAACCGATGGTGGGGCAACTGATGCCGCACATCGTATATCCTGATGGTAAGACGCAGTATCTCTGCAAGTTACTACCTACTCCGCTCGATGTCTTCGGGCGGCGATTTCTCCCCCGTCGACTGATGGTACGGCGCAATGCACGGTACGAACTGCGGATGTTTGGCTACGACCGACCGCTCAATGTGCCGTACTTGAGCGGGTGTTTTATGCTCCTGCGCACAACGGCTGCCCTCGAGGCACGCTTGTTCGACGAGCGGTACTTCATGTACCCCGAGGATATAGACCTCACCCGCACCATTCACCGCAACTACCTGACTCTCTACTACCCCGCCGTTACTGTTGTGCATAACCACAAGCGGGAGTCGTACCACAGCCTGCGACTGCTTGGGGTACACATCGTCAATCTCTGCCTCTACTTCAACAAATGGGGTTGGGTATTCGACCGTGAGCGGCGGGCGTTCAATCGGCAAGTATTACATGATATTGCGGCTATGCAGCAGTAAGAAATTCCCGTTGAATTCATACGAATCGGGCTGTCTAACAACTTTGCATTGTTAGACAGCCCCTTTGATTATGCGGTGTACATTCTCTTTCCGCGGAGAACTCGGCACAGAATGGTCAACCGGCTCTGACGAGCCGCCGCGGGTGGGGACACCCACGCCCCCAGGCTGTCGGATGTGCATAGTGTATAGTTACAAGTAAATAGTACAAAAGAGGCTGCCTAACTTCTTCTGTTAGACAGCCACTCTTTTTTTTCTTTTGTACATCCAATGCTTATGCCTGCGGATTAGAGTGTGCAGAGGCGGTAGGCAAGATAGGCGGCGTAGCAGAGGAGGAGGATGCCGCCGTGCCATCGCTGTATCTCGTGGCGACGAGTGGTATAGACAAAGAGCATGACGAGTGCGCTGCCGAGTGCCGCCATAACGGCATCGAGTTCCAAACCCTTATACCCCGGCAGGGGGAAGATGACCGCACTCGTGCCGAGAATGAAGAATATATTAAAGATATTGCTCCCGATGACATTGCCCAAGGCGATGTCGCAGTTCTTCTTGAGTGCCGCCATACACGATGTAGCCAACTCGGGGAGCGATGTGCCGAGTGCGACGACCGTCAGCCCGATAATGGCATCGCTCACGCCGAGGGAGTGCGCAATCGCCGTGGCACTCTTAACGATCACCTCGCCGCCTACGACCAGGCAGACCAGACCGAGCGCAATCAGCAGCAGTGCTTTCCACAGCGGGACGGGCGTATATTCCTCGTTGGATTCGGCACTTTTCGCATTGCGGAAGGTGTGCCACAAGAAGAGGACAAAGAAGACCAAGAGTACGAATCCGCCGACGCCGGATATAAAAGAGAAGTCGGCTTCGCCCCAGGAGAAATGTCCCAAGTCTGCCCATGTGGGGTGGTCGAGATGAATGGAGAACAGACTATCTACTTGCAGCCAGCGGGGGCTGCTATAGACGGCGAAGAACAGCACCAGGAGTGCCGCCAGCATACTCCAAGGAATATCGAAGCGGCGGGACTGCGGTGTCGATGAAATGGGATAAATCAGCGCGGTGCAGCCCAGGATGACAAAGATATTGATGATGTTGCTCCCCAGGATATTGGTAATGGCTATCTCGCTGTTATGCGACGAAGCCGCTACCATATTGACCACGAACTCGGGCATACTCGTGCCAAAGGCGACGATGGTAAGCCCGATGATAAGGTCGCTCACACCGTATTTCTTGGCGAGTCCGCTTGCCCCCTCCACGAGCCAATCCGCACCGTAGATAAGAGCGATGAATCCGACAATAATCAGCAAAGCGGATACCCATGTACCGCCCCACGCTATCCATGTATCAAGAAAGTCGAACATAGGCTGCGAATGTAGTAAAATGCCGTTGGATTGGTGCTTTTTCGCCGTTGTACGGAGTGCGGATCAGACATTGAAGAGGAAGTGCATGATGTCGCCGTCTTGCACCAAATAGTCTTTTCCCTCGATACCGAGTTTGCCTGCCGCACGGCACGCCGCCTCGCCGCCAAGAGCGATGAAATCGTCGTATTTGATGACTTCGGCACGGATGAAGCCTCGCTCGAAGTCGGTATGGATGACACCCGCACACTGCGGGGCTTTGCTGCCTGCCTTGAATGTCCAGGCACGCACCTCGTCGCTGCCCGCCGTCAGGAAAGTACGCAAGTCAAGCAGTGCGTAGGCGGCTTTGATAAGGCGGTTTACACCCGACTCTTGCAGCCCGATTTCCTCGAGGAACATCTGCCGCTCCTCGTAGGTTTCGAGTTCTGCTATCTCGCTCTCTATCTTCGCTGCCAAGACCAACACTTGGGCGTTCTCGTCCTTAACCGCCTCTTTCACCTGCTCCACATAGGCATTGCCGCTGACCGCAGATGCCTCATCGACATTGCAGACATACATAACGGGTTTATTCGTGAGCAGGAACAAGTCTTTTGCGGCTTGCTCCTCCTCTTTATTCTCCAACACCACCGAACGGGCGTTCTTCCCCTCGGACAGCACCTCTCTATACTTATACAGCACATCGAGCAGCAGTTTCGCCTGCTTATCGCCGCCCGCTTTTGCCTGTTTCTCAGTCTTTTGAATACGAGACTCGACCGTTTCCAAGTCCTTGAGTTGGAGTTCGGCATCGATGATTTCCTTATCACGCACGGGATCGACAGAGCCATCGACATGCACCACATTCTCATCATCGAAGCAACGCAGGACATGGATAATCGCGTCTGTTTCACGGATATTCGCCAAGAACTTATTGCCCAATCCCTCGCCCTGGCTTGCACCCTTAACCAGACCTGCAATATCGACGATTTCAACGGTCGTCGGGATGACACCGCGCTCGGGATGACAGAGTTCGCCGAGTTTAATCAGACGCTCGTCGGGGACGGTAATCACCCCGACATTCGGCTCTATAGTACAGAACGGGAAATTGGCAGATTGCGCTTTGGCGTTACTCAAACAGTTGAAGAGCGTGGATTTGCCCACATTGGGCAGACCGACGATGCCGCATTGTAATGACATAGAATATAGATTGCTATTGGTTGATTTACGAATTACACCCGATGAGTCCGCCTCTTTTGCAGACCCAAAAGGAGTGCAAAGGTACGATTTTTTTTCGATTAAGCCAAAGAAATGGATTTTTCTACAAAAAATGACGCTTTGTACTTGCGAGAGTTGGAGAAAAAGGCTACTTTTGCAAACTCTATTTTACAAGTGGGGTGTCGGGACGATGTGCGTACAGGTTTCCCGGCTTGAGCCTTGCTTGAGGTTGGCTTGAGCCTGGCTTGGGAAAGGGAGGATTTAGGGAGAATTAAGAATTGAGAGACCTCCCCTAACCCCTCCAGGGGAGGGGAGGGGAGGGCAGAGAATGGTCAACCGGCTCTGACGAGCCGCCGCGGGTGAGGACACCCACGCCCCCAAGTGGCGGCTAGTTAATCTAGAGGAACTAGGAATTATAGGAACTGACAAGACTACTAATTGACACAAAACTAACACAATATCTATTATGAAGAAAGCACTAAACAAACTGACGGCGCCGAAGAGTGTAGCACCGGAGAAAATCATTCAATTCGGCGAGGGGAACTTCCTCCGCGCATTCGTGGATTGGATTATTTGGAACATGGACGCAAAGACCAATTTCAATGCATCGGTCGTTGTCGTTCAACCTATTGACAAAGGTATGGTAGAATGGCTCAACGGGCAAGACTGCTTGTACCATGTCAACCTGCAAGGTCGTCTGAACGGTGAGGCAGTGAACTCGCTGGAGCGTATCGATGTCATCTCGCGTGCGCTGAACCCCTATTCGCAGAACGCCGCTTTCATGGCACTCGCTGACCAACCAGAAATCCGCTTCGTCATCTCGAACACCACCGAGGCAGGTATCACCTTCGACCCCGCGTGCAAGTTCACCGACGCTCCCGCAAGTTCGTACCCCGGCAAGTTGGTTCAGTTGCTCTACCGCCGCTACAAGACTTTCAACGGCTGCCCGAGCAAGGGTCTTATCATCATGCCGTGCGAGTTGATCTTCCTCAACGGACACCACCTCAAGGAGTGCATCTATCAATACATCGAACTCTGGAAAGAAGACCTCGGCGCTGATTACGAGGGCTTTAAGGAGTGGTTCACGAAATACAACTATGTCTGCGCAACGCTGGTGGATCGTATCGTACCGGGCTTCCCCCGCAAGGACATCGCCGCTATTCAAGAGAAAGTGGGCTATGCAGACAACTTGGTTGTACAAGCCGAGATTTTCCACCTCTGGGTAATCGAGAAACCGGAGAACATGTCTATCGAGGAGTTGCGTGAGGAGTTCCCCGCAGAGAAAGCCGGTCTGCATGTACTGATTGCCGAGAGCGAGAAGCCGTACCACGAGCGCAAAGTAACGCTGCTCAACGGCCCGCACACTGTCCTGTCGCCTGTGGCTTACCTGAGCGGTATCAACATCGTGCGCGACGCTTGCAACGACCCCGTTATCGGCAAATACATCCACAAAGTACAGTTCGAGGAGTTGATGGAGACCCTCAACCTGCCGATGGAGGAACTGCAACAGTTCGCATCGGATGTGCTGGAGCGTTTCAACAACCCGTATGTCGATCATCAGGTTACCTCTATCATGCTCAACTCGTTCCCGAAATTCGAGACGCGCGACCTGCCCGGCTTGAAGACCTATCTGGCGCGCAAGGGTTCGCTGCCGAAGGGCTTGGTACTCGGCTTGGCTGCTATCATTACCTACT
>CAVFIY010000013.1:14146-17023 GCA_963622435.1 Bacteroides uniformis
CCGACAGCAAGTTGAATGACACACAAAAGGGAGGAGCCAATCACTCCTCCCTTTTTCTAAATAATAGTTTTCATTCTGCTCAACACTCAACACTCAACTACTAAAATCTCTCCACTGCACTCAACTCTCAACACTCAACTAAAAAACAATGACTAACATCTTAAAAATCAATCCTGCAGACAATGTCGTAGTGGCTATTCAGCCGCAGGCAAAAGGCGCAACTATCGAGGTGGACGGTAAGCAGATTACCGTGCTCGAGGATGTGCCGGCAGGTCATAAAATCGCTATTTGCGACCTCCACGAGGGCGAAAATGTCATCAAGTACGGATTCCCTATCGGCCACGCCAAAGAGGACAAGAAGGCCGGCTCGTGGATGAACGAGAACAATATCAAGACCAACCTTGCGGGCTTGCTGTCCTACGAGTATCATCCCCGTGAGGTCGTGCTGTCCATTCCCGACGAGCACCGCACCTTCATGGGCTATCGCCGCAAGGACGGGCAGGTCGGTATCCGCAACGAGGTGTGGATCATCCCGACCGTCGGCTGTGTCAATGGCATCGTCAATCAGTTGGCGGAGCGCCTGCGTCAGGAGACGGGCGCGGACAATATCTTCGCTTTCCCGCACAACTACGGCTGCTCCCAGTTGGGCGACGACCACGAGAATACCAAAAAGATTCTCCGCGATATGGTTCACCACCCCAATGCCGGTGCCGTTTTGGTAGTCGGTTTGGGCTGTGAGAACAACCAGCCCGATGTCTTCGAGCAGTTCTGCGGTGAGTACGATCACGAGCGCGTGCGCTTTGTCGTCAGCCAAAAGATCGAGGGCGACGAGGTCGAATACTGCATGCCTATCTTGCGCGAGCTTTATACCAAGACCACGCACGACCGCCGCGAGGAGTGCCCGCTCAGCGAGCTTCGTGTCGGCTTGAAATGCGGTGGATCCGATGGTTTTTCGGGTATCACGGCCAACCCGCTGTTGGGCGTCTTCTCCGATTATTTGGTAGCGCAGGGCGGTACCACCGTGCTGACCGAGGTGCCCGAGATGTTCGGTGCCGAGACCATCTTGATGGACCGTTGCGCCACGCGCGAGCTGTTCGACCAGACGGTGAGCCTTATCAACAACTTCAAGGACTATTTCCTGTCGCATGGCGAGCCCGTGGGCGAGAACCCGTCGCCGGGCAACAAGGCGGGCGGTATCTCCACGCTCGAGGACAAGGCGTTGGGCTGCACGCAGAAGTGCGGCAAGTCGCTTGTCCGTGGCGTGTTGCCGTATGGCGAGCGCCTGCAGGTCAAGGGGCTGAATCTCTTGTCGGCTCCGGGCAACGACTTGGTGGCTGCCACGGCGTTGGCGTCGGCCGGTTGCCACATCGTGCTCTTCACCACGGGTCGCGGTACGCCGTTCGGCACGTATGTCCCGACCATGAAGGTCAGCACCAATTCCAACCTTTTCCACAACAAACCGCGTTGGATTGACTTCAATGCAGGGGTGATTGCCGAAGGAGAACCGATGGAAGACGTAGCGAAGCGCTTCACCGATTTCGTTATCGAGGTGGCTAACGGCGCCAAGACCAACAACGAGAAGAACGGTTACCACGAGATCGCCATTTTCAAGACGGGCGTCACCCTCTAATCGCTTTCGGTACCTTCAAATTTTTTCGATTTCAACGGCAAAATCATGCCTTTTGTATCGATTTAATACAGTCAAGAATAGGCGGATTCCGGTCCGCCTATTCTGTTTTTCTAAGACGTACTTTTCTGTTTTCTGAGCTGTATTTTTCTTTTTTCTAAGCTACTTTTTCTATTTTCCGGAGCTATAGTTTTCCCGCTCTCCGCAGCATCTCCAATTTGCAAATTATCTCGAATTCATCGATGTCCATCGCTACACTTTTCCATTCGGTTTTCGACTTGTTTTATCCACGCCGCTGTGCGCAGTGCGGCCGCTTGTTGCGTCATGCCGACCCGCCGCTGTGCTCCGCTTGTGTGCAGTCGCTGCCCCGCACGGAGCAGAGCCATGTCCTTGACAATACCACAATGGAGCTTTTCGAGGATATGCATAGTGTCGAGCGAGCCGCTGCTTTTTTGTTTTTCGACAAGGGAGCCGCCGTGCAGCGCCTTGTCCATTTGCTCAAATATCGCCGTCGCCCGGATATCGCCTACTATTTGGCTCGCCTTGCCGCTTTGGAGTTTTCGGAGACCGATTTCTTCGATGGAATCGACCTAATTGTCCCCATTCCGTTGCATCCGGCGCGTGAGCGCCAGCGCGGATACAACCAGTCCGAGTACATCGCTCGCGCCATTTCAGATGTGACGGGTATCCCCTACGACACGTCTTGCGTCACGCGCATTCGCAACAATCCGCAGCAGGCGCTCATGAAGGCCAAAGACCGCGAGCGCAACGTGCAGGGCATCTTTCGTGCTACTCGCCCGGCCCTGTTTTTGCAATCCTCTTCGCCGAAAAAGACCATACTTATTGTCGACGATCTCATCACCACGGGCAGTACCATTCGCTCCTGTATCACGGCTCTCAATACCACCATGCGTGCTTCCTATCGCGTCTTTTCGCTCGGAAAAGCACGCTAAAACCGTTTCGAGGCTTGCATATCCCGCAATTTTGCCGTACCTTTGCGCTTGCAATATAGCTTGCTCATTGGTAGCAAGATACAACGATGACTTGTAAATACGATTTCTTGATTATCGGTGGCGGTGTCGCCGGTATGAGTTTTGCGCTCAAGGTAGCGCGTGCGCAGAAGTACAAGATAGCACTCTGCTGTAAGACCACATTAGACGAAGCCAATACGGCGAAGGCACAAGGCGGTATCGCTTCCGTGACGAACCTGTTGGTGGACGATTTCGAGAAGCATATCCACGACACGATGG